>JAZUIH010000025.1:0-15689 GCA_045642145.1 Oscillospiraceae bacterium
CAATCGAGGAATTGCTTAAAAACATGAAAGGTATATGGTGAATCAGATACCTTTCAGTTTGTCAATAGTTATTTTAAACCCAATTATAACATATCAAATAAAATGAAAAACAGCCCAAAAACCCTTAGTAGTAAACGCCCCGATTTTTACTACAATTTTACTACTTATGACGGCACACTTATGCCCCTTAATGCCCTCATTTGCCGATTAACCTACATAATTCTCAGAAAATACCAGCAAGGCAAAACGGAGAGTAAAGGGGCAAAACAGGGCATTTGAGGAAGGAATTTAGTGATGATTAGAATAATGTTCGTTTGCCACGGCAATATATGCCGTTCACCAATGGCAGAATTTATAATGAAAAAGCTTGTAAAGGAAAACAACTTGTCAGATAAAATCTACGCATCTTCGAGCGCTACGAGCACCGAGGAGATATGGCACGGGCAGGGAAATCCGGTTTATCCGCCGGCTAAAGCTGAACTTAAGAAGCACGGAATCAATGCAGATGGCAAATACGCCGTGCAGCTGCAGGCTTCAGACTATGACAAGTATGATTACTTGATAGGCATGGATACGATGAATATACGCAACATGAAGCGGATTCTCGGAAATGACAGGGAAGAGAAAATCTATAAGATGATGACATTTGCCGGACGTTCGGATGATGTTGCAGATCCGTGGTACAGCGGTGATTTTACACGAACATACAATGATATCAGTGAAGCCTGCGTCGGGCTTCTGGAATTTTTAAAAGAAAAATTATAAAGGAGAATTTTTAATAAAATGATACAGGACATTTACCCGCACAGATTATATAACCAGTATGAAAAGGATATTGCTCCTTCGCCAAACAGTCCGGTATTAATTTTCAGCGGAAGCAAAATTCTCGCAGACACAAACGGATGGTTCCGCATACCAAGCGCCGGGGAACTTGAAGAGGGAACAGAACTCAGATTTCTTTTCAAAGTTGATGCAAATGCTTATTTTCTCGCTCCGTCATTTGAAGGTGATCTTCCGGGATACAGATTTACTGATATCCGGGAAATCAGAGAAATGAAAATCGGTGAAAAGCATCAGATATTCGCTCTGATGACCGGCAAGCATCTGAGTGACTGGTACCGCGACACAAAATTCTGTGGAAGATGCGGAAGTAAAATGAAACATTCAGATACCGAACGTGCCATGACATGCCCTGACTGCGGTAATACTGTCTATCCGAGAATTATGCCTGCAGTCATCGTCGGAATAACAAACGGAGACAAAATTCTTCTGACAAAATACCGAACCGGTTATCAGCATAATGCACTTGTTGCCGGATTTACAGAAATCGGTGAAACACTTGAGGAAACTGTAAAGCGTGAAGCATTGGAGGAAACCGGCCTTGCCGTTACAAATATCCGATACTATAAATCCCAGCCGTGGGGGATGGCAAATGATATACTTGCAGGTTTTTTCTGCGACGTATGCGGAGATACAGAAATTCATATGGATGAAAATGAGCTGAAGTACGCCGAATGGGTTGACCGTGAAAATATTGTTCTTCAGCCTGATTCCAGCAGTCTTACAAATGAAATGATGCAGATATTTAAAGAAGGTCGGAATAATTGATAGATGAATCACTTAAGAAACTGGAACGCTCAGCCTTCAGAATGAAATTTCGCCTGTCGGAAAAAGACAGGCAGTATATCAGCGACAAGGGCATGGATACAATAAGACGCCACGCATCGGACTTTATTTCAAAGCGACTTGCTCCTGCTGTAATACCAAACGACGGGAAACAGACACCGATGCGTGGTCACCCTGTCTTTACAGCCCAGCATGCATGCGCCTGCTGCTGCAGGGGATGTCTTGAAAAATGGTATCACATTCCTGCAGGAAAGCAGCTTGAATTACATGAGCAGGAGGAGATAGTAAATCTCCTTATGGAATGGATTCGCCGCAGAATGTGACAGAATCTTTTGATTAATACAGCGCTGATTAATGACGAACGGCGAATTATTCCATTGACAAATTACACATGTTTGTGGTATAATATCTGAGTCATCTGTCAGTAATGGGACATAGCCAGGCGGTAAGGCAACGGACTTTGACTCCGTCATGCGAGGGTTCGAATACCGCTGTCCCAGCCAGAAAAAACGCCTCATAAACCATTTTAAACACTGGTTTATGAGACGTTTTCTATTTGATCTCCGGTCCCTGATATGAATCAGGATTGCTGCTGTCATAAGTGCTCTGGCCGTAGTAATCGTCAAAGCTTATTTCATCCATTTCAGTCTTTTGTTGTTTCGGAGCTGAAGGCTGGTCAAAACCTATATGACTGACATCATATTTCTGTTCCGGGCTCCTGTATGAGTTCTGTTCAACATACTGACCGGCTCCGTACCGCGAACCTCCGTACTGACCGCCGTATCTGCTGCCTGATGAATATACACCGCTGTACTCTGCACTTCCGCCTGTCATACGGGGAATATCACTGCCGGCAGTTCCGGAAACCGGTGTACCTGAAGCATCGTAGTAGGTTCTTCTCGAATTAATCCAGGAATTTATAAGACTGATTAAGAAAGCTGTAACAAATATATCCCATATCAGCGCGAAGACAAGCATCTCAAGAGTATACTCATCGGTCGGAATCCCCGGCTTCATCATATAACTGAGTGAATCAGAAAATGCGTCTGAGAACGCGTCCTCCACGGAAACGCCTTTTCTTGCCAGTCCTGCATGAAGTGCTGTCTGAAATTTTCTGAAATGAGTTTCAGAGATAATGGCATCTGTATCATCTCCCTGCATGCCTTCCCAGAACCAGTCGTTGAATTCTGAATTTTTTCCATTCTCCGGTTCAGAATAAACAACGAGAAAATGCTGCTCATCACTGAATCTCTCCAGATAACTGGTGTATGCAAATGATTCGAGACTTGTATAATTAACTGCCCAGTCACTGTTATTTACTGTGAGAACATAAGGGCATATTCCTGTTTTCTGCTCAAACGCCTTAAGTGTGCCTTCCAGTCTGTTCGTTTCCGTAATACACCCAGCATTATCCTCAATATGACTCTGAGGCGATACGTAGGACGGTCTTAGCTTTACAGGAACAGCTCCCTTAAGACCTGTGTACGTAATAACAATTCCGGCAATGACAAACGGTATTACAAATACAAGACTTATAATAAATGAAACGATACTCATCGGTTTCGGGCGTTCTGAACAGTATATAAAACGTTCGGTGCCCCTTCTGTTATAGTACGAATACCTGTAGGCATTTCTGTACGGTCTTCTTGAATAACGTGGCCCTGACGAGCTCCGGCTTCCGCTGCTTCTGTGGCTCCTGTGGCTGCTGTGATGACTTCCTCCATGGCTTCCGCCTCTGTGACTTCCGCCCCCTGATGCATGTGGCATAGTGTTTTTCTCCTTTTCTCCTGTAAAATGATAAATCCGGACTGATATGTTTCTTCTGAAACAACAAAGCAGTTACCTGCCTGCTGTTCATTGGTTACAGCTGCCCGCACTGTGAAAATGTTCACCAGCGAATAAAATTGTAGCACATTTTATAACAGCTGTCAATTACAGACACTACACGAAGGCTTCTGTTACTTGTACAGACGGTATTTATATGGTATAATCACTTTAAGGAAACACCGGATATAGAAAATGCAAAGGAGTGTGGCATATGCCGTTTAAAATCATAAGGAACGATATAACCAGAGTAAAATGTGATGCAGTTGTAAACGCAGCAAACGAATCCCTTCTCGGAGGCGGCGGAGTTGACGGCGCCATTCACAGAGCTGCCGGCCCGAAGCTTCTGGAGGAATGCCGTAAGCTTAATGGCTGCGAAACAGGAAAAGCCAAAATCACCCGCGGATACGATATGCCGTGCAGATATATTATACACACACCCGGCCCTGTATGGAACGGGGGAAACCATAACGAGGAAAAGCTTCTGTACTCATGCTACTGCGAATCCCTTGAGCTGGCAAGGCAGTACAAGTGTGAAAGTATCGCTTTTCCGCTCATATCATCCGGAATATACGGTTATCCAAAGGCTGAAGCTCTCAGAGTGGCAGTACAGGCTATAAGAGATTTCCTTGAAAACAATGAAATGGAAGTTACGCTTGTGGTATTTGACCGCTCGGCACTTGTTCTAAGTGAGGAAGTATCTGCAAGAGTAAAACAGTATATAGACGATAATTATGTCGATAACACATTCAGAAATGACACAAGGTACGGTAATATATATTCCGCTCCGACAGCAGCGTACTGTGAATCAGAATCGGTAAAACAGTCAGTTCCCGAAAAGAAATCATCCCGTAAATTATTCCCGGACCTTTTTAAGGAAAGCAAAACCGCAAAACTGTGTGAAGAGTGTGCAGCCGGCGGTTTCGTGCTCGAGGAATCATTTTCAGAGGCACTGCTGAGGCTGATTGACGAAAGCGGCCTTTCAGATGTGCAGGTTTACAAAAAAGCCAATATAGACAGAAGACTTTTTTCTAAAATAAGATCCGATAAAAACTATCATCCGAAAAAACAGACTGTAATAGCATTTGCATTTGCTCTTGAGCTTGACATCAGCAGGGCTTCGGAGCTTCTTTCAAAGGCCGGGTTTGTACTGTCGGACAGTATTCTTTTTGACGTGATTATCAGGCATTATCTCGAAAACCGTATTTACGATATCTATGAAATAAATGAAGTTCTGTTCAGATATGACCAGACCCTTATAGGTGCCTGAATGCAGCTGTAATTTTGTCGCATTTAAGGCGACCATTCTGACCTCCGGATTATATATAATAAAATCACAGGATAAAGTTTATCCTGTCAGAAAAACAGATTTACTGATTTCACGGAGGTTTTGACTATGAAAAAGAATTTTACAGAAATTGTCTTCATTCTTGACGAAAGCGGTTCTATGCATGAATTAAAAAAGGATACGGTAGGCGGATTTAATTCACTTCTTGAAAAACAGAAGAGCGAAGAGGGAACAGCGGTTGTTTCGACCGTTATGTTCAGCAGCAGCAGCAGGGTTATTCACGACAGGACACCGCTTGACGAAGTAAAAAATCTTACTGAGAGTGATTACTGCCCGAACGGCTGCACCGCACTTCTTGATGCTGTTGGAGATGCTATTCATCATATCGGAAACGTCCACAAGTATGCGCGTGAGGAGGACAGACCTGAGCACACATTATTTATCATTACCACTGACGGCATGGAAAATGCAAGCAGACGCTACAGTCACGCGAAGGTAAAGAGCATGATTGAACGCCAGAAGGAAAAATACGGCTGGGAATTCATTTTCCTCGGTGCTAACATCGATGCAGCCGAAACAGCAGAAAGCATAGGCATTGGAAGGGAAACAGCCGTTGACTATATGGCGGATGAATGCGGAACCCAGATGCTTTACAGCGCTGTTTCATCAGCAGTTTCCAATGTAAGAACCGGCGTTAAAAACTCCGTGTCTGCAGGCTGGAGAAAGAAAATTGATGCTGACCACGCAGCAAGAAGCCGCAGAAACGGTTGATATCAGGACAAAAAAATGATATAATTACAGTGGGTGCAGAAAACTGTTCTGCACCCGCTATTTTGATAAGATGAGGAATATTTTATGACAGTTGTTACTTTAAAAAAGGGCGAAGGCAGAACTATAAAAGCCGGAGGAGCCTGGATATTTCATAATGAGATAGAAAAAATAACCGGCACCTTTAAGAACGGTGCTGTTGTAGAAGTCGAGGACTTCGACGGATACAAAATGGGAAAGGGATTTATCAACCAGAATTCCAAAATAAGAGTCCGTATGCTTACACGTAATCCTGAAACTGAAATTAACGAAGAATTCTTCAGACAGAGAGTAAGAGACGCATGGGAATACCGCAAAACTGTAATGTACGGCGGCAATACAGACACTGAGCTGCCCGGAACCGGAACAACAGGAAAACCTGACGTCAACTGCTGCAGAATTATTTTCGGAGAAGCTGATTTTCTTCCGGGACTTACAGTTGACAAGTACAGTGATGTTCTTGTGACCGAGTGTCTTGCTCTTGGCATGGAACAGTTCAAGGAGCAGATAGTTCTGATACTGAAGGATATTCTTGCTGAGGACGGCATCGATATAAGACTTATATATGAACGAAGTGATGCAAGGGAACGTGAGAAGGAAGGCATATCAAAGTATAAGGGCGTTATATGGAGTTCTCATGAACCGTGGATGAGGAGAAAAGGCACAAATGACTGCGGTCATGAAGCTGAATGTCCGCCTGAGGACATCCGCATAACTGAAAACGGAGTGCAGTATTCCGTTGATGTTGTAAGCGGACAGAAAACCGGATTCTTTCTTGACCAGAAATACAACAGACTGGCGATACAGAAGCTGTGCAGAGGTAAAAAGGTCCTTGACTGCTTTACCCATATGGGAACATTTGCGCTGAATGCCGGAATTGCCGGAGCGGCTGATGTTCTCGGTCTTGACATATCTGACTTCGCGGTAAGCCAGGCTGTCAGAAACGCGGAAATTAACGGTCTCAGTGAGACAGTCAGGTTCAGGACTGCAAATGTCCTTGATGAGCTTCCTGCACTTTACGAATCAGGCGAAAGCTACGATGTGGTTATCCTCGACCCTCCTGCATTTACAAAATCAAAGGAAGCAACCAAAAATGCAGTCAGGGGATACCGCGAGGTCAATATGAAGGGACTCAGACTTGTGCGCGACGGCGGCTATCTTGCCACATGTTCATGCTCACACTTTATGACTCAGGAGCTGTTCACCCAGATGATGCACCAGGCTGCGAAATCAGTACACAGACGCCTTCGTCAGGTCGAATTCAGAACACAGGCCCCGGATCACCCTATACTCTGGAACAGCGCTCCCGGCACTGAGGAATCCTACTACCTGAAATTCTTTGTCTTCCAGGTGTGTGACGAAAAGTAAAGGCACAGTAAAAATAAGAAAATCTGCTTAAATTCCGGAGTTTTACTTGCAGTAATTTGTAAAATGTGATATAATTCTAATAATTACTGTTTTTACAAAAATCAAATTACGTTTACTAAATTTATGAATGATATAAGTGAACATAACAGTTATATGTTTACTGGAATTAGAGGTGGATTTTGAAATTAAATAAAATATTCAGGTCAGTTACACAGGTCATGTGGTTCCTTGCATTTACTGCTGCCATGGGCGTAATACTGAATTTTTTCTATTATTCTACAAGTAAAAATGTAATATCAGGCACTGAAAAAACAGCGATGATATCAGTTCAGGTAACGGAAGAGTTCCTGAGTGAAAATATGAATCTTATAACCCTCGAAAGTGAATCTGTCAGCAAAATGATTTCTGACGGTGCAGGCAGAGAAGAAATTCTCCGCTTTCTGACCGATACCACTGACGGATACATTAATTCGTACAACGATGACTTCACGGGTTTTTACGGTTGTTTATCCGGTGAATACATTGACGGCTCAGGATGGACTCCGGAGGATGACTATGTATGTGAGGACAGACCCTGGTATATAAGTGCAGCCGGTTCACCCGGTGAAACAGTTATATCCGAACCGTATACGGATGCCCAGACCGGAAAGATTATGCTTTCAGTTTCCCGTATGTCTCCTGATGCCATGCACGTTATTGCGATGGACATAGAACTTCAGAGGCTCAGCGACTTTGTGTCCGATATAGGCAGTGACAATAACACAAGCTGTATAATTCTTGACTCCTCCGGAGTAGCTGCAGCAAGCTCTCTCAGAGACGAAGGAAAGAACTATCTCAGCGGAAGCTCTGATGAAAAAATACTTGCAGAAAATGTTATGAATTCCGGAAGCGGACACTTTAAAATGAAGTTCAGAGGGAAAAATTCAATTGTTTTCTATGCAGGAATTCAGCAGGGATGGCATTCTGTTATAATAATGAACAGTCTTTCACTGTTTATAAACACATATATAAACATGATTATCTTCGCCGTTATTGCCAATGTAGCTGTGTTATATGTCTTCTATTATATAAATGCCTCGGAACAGAAAAGAAAGGAAGCTGAAAAATCTCTTTCCCAGGCTGTGGCAGTGTCAAGCATCTATGTTTCAGTGAATGAAATCAACCTGAAGGATAAGAGTTATGACCTTATTTATTCATACGATCATGTGCGAAATGTTCTCGGCAGCGGAAACTACACCGCCTCCGAGGGAATAAACAAGGTTATGAAAGCTCTTGTTACTGAAAACTATGTCGCTGACGTTCTTGATTTTGTAAACCTTGAAACAATAGCGGAGCGACTCGGCAGTCTGAAAACAATAACCATGGAGTTTGTCGGAAAACGCCTCGGATGGTGCCGTGCAAGATTTATCGTTGAGTCTTACGACAGTCAGAACAGACCTTATCTGCTCCTGTTTGCCGTTGAGGATATAAACCAGGCAAAAATAAATGAGGAAAAGCTCAGGTCACAGTCTACCGTGGACAATCTCACCGGATGTCTTAACAGAAGAGCATTTGACGAAAAAATAATATACTACCGTGACCATCCGATGGAAAATGACCTTGTATATATCTCTGCAGATGTAAACGGACTTAAGGCAGTAAATGACGACCTTGGTCATGCAGCCGGAGATGAACTTATAGCCGGCGCTGCATTGTGTCTCAAAAGTGTTCTGAACAGATACGGCAGTGTATACAGAACCGGCGGTGACGAGTTCTTTGCAATAATTAATGCAGATACGGAAACAACGGACAGCGCTCTGCTTGAAGTACAGAAGCTCTGTGACGAGTGGTCAGGCAAGTATATAGAAGGAGTTTCAGTATCAGCCGGCTATGCTGCACACTGCGATTTTCCTGATATGACAATATCAGAACTTGCAAAAACCGCTGACCAGAACATGTATGATGCCAAGTCAAGATACTATATGAAAAAAGGCATCGACAGAAGGGGACAGCAGGATGCGTACGCAGCAATATGCTCGTCTTACGAAAAGATTATACTTATTAATCTCACAGATGACTCATTCAGAACTGTTTCAGTAAAACAGCAGGAGATGTCAGAAGAATCAGGATTCTGTGAACGCCATTCATTATGGTCCTCAAGAATTGCCGCATCAGGAATAATTTATGAGGATGACAGGGAGGAGTATCTGAAAATAATGGATCTTGAATTTCTCCGGGGATACTTCAGGGAAAACAGAATACTGAGCTTCAGATACCGTCGCAGAATTGACGGCCGCTACAGAAATGTGCTTACTGAAATTGTCCGTTCTGACAAGTATACTGAAGAAGACCAGTTTATTTATCTTTATGTCAAAAATATCGATTCTGAATCTGAACAGACAGTGCTGTAACTGAAAACTGAAAAAATTACTGAAAAAATTATCATCAGTTTTTTTGGATATTCTCTTGTCTTTTACCCTTTTTTGTGATATAATAACAGGGTACGCTCAGAGCGTGAAAAAAATAAAGCCTGAATACGGGCTTTATTTTTTTGTAAATCAGTTTATACCGGAGGATAATAAAATGAAAAAGGATTCATTCCCGGCCCTTATGTTAAAGGCCATACTGTCAGGACTTATGATTGGCGTAGGCGGAACTGTTTATCTGTCATGCGATAACAAATATATCGGAGGCTTTCTCTTCAGCTTCGGACTTTTCACCATAATCCAGCAGGGACTTAATCTCTACACAGGCAAAGTAGGCTATATACCGGAGCGTAAGCCTGACTACATTCTTGACTGTGTTCTTATATTTATCGGCAATATGATCGGTACAGCAGCTGCTGCATATTCTCTTATGCTTACACGCATCTGGCCGGTTATTCACGAAAAGGCGGAAGCTGCTTTTGACGCAAAGATGTCAGACGGTTCATTAAGCCGCTTCATCCTCGGCGTTTTCTGCGGACTTATGATGTACCTTGCAGTTGAAAACGCAAGAATCTGCAGGGAAAAGCAGCATGATGCATCCATGATATTCGGTGTTGCACTTCCTGTTATGGTATTCATCTTCAGCGGCTTTAACCACTCGGTTGCAGACTGCTTCTATCTCTTCGCTTCACATATCGAACCGGAAAGATTCCTCTATATTCTTGTAGTATTTCTTGGAAATGCACTTGGCGGCATGCTTATTCCACTTGCGAAGAAAGTATACGCAAAACAGAACTGATAACAGAGCTGTATCCTTCGGGATACAGCCTTTTTTTCTTAAAATAGACAAAAAATCCACTCGCACAGGTCAACATTTATAAAATCTTTTAAAAAAAAATAGTTGAAATACTTAAATAAATATTGTATAATATTAATAAGAGCTGATTGTTGATTTTGTACGATTAGTATTTCTTCAGTCAGTTGTATAATCTATCATACAAAGAGGTGTTGTTATGAACTGCAGATTATCTTTTTCTTCTCCGATTTTCATGAATAACACTGTAATTGTAAACTTTTACGGATATATTGCATTCTAATAACTGTGACCTGGTCGCAGTTATATTTGTTTTAGGAGGTTATTTAAGACATGGCGAAAAAAGTAGCAATTATAATGGGCAGTGACAGCGATCTTCCTGTTGTAAAGGATGCAGCCAGAGAACTTAAAAATTTCGGAGTTGAATTTGAAATTCACGTAATGTCAGCACACCGTACACCGGAAGCTGCTGCAGAATTTGCAAAAACAGCTGCGGACAAGGGCTTTGGAGTTATCATTGCAGCAGCTGGTATGGCAGCTCACCTCGGCGGTGTTCTTGCAGCTTACACAATACTTCCTGTTATCGGTATTCCTATGGAATCATCCCGTCTTGACGGCATGGATGCACTTCTTGCAACAGTTCAGATGCCTAAGGGCGTTCCGGTAGCAACAGTTGCCATTAACGGTGCAGCAAATGCAGCACTCCTCGCTGTTCAGATTCTTGCGGTTTCAGACAGCACGCTTGCTGAGAAGCTTACAGATATGAAAGCACAGATGAAACAGGCCATTGCTGAGAAGGACCAGAAGCTTCAGGAAACAATCAGCGAACTTATCTGATCCGGTTCAGAATCAAATCAGACACAGTGACCACCGTAATATAACGGCATTCACTGCATATATACACTGTTAAAAAATATTTTTATAAATATATCGCTGCAAAAGCGGGAAACGGAGTTTTTATTATGGAAAATTTACAGAGAACTGAACAGCTCTACGAAGGAAAAGCCAAGAAGGTATATGCTACATCAAACCCTGACTACGTTATCGTATCATACAAGGATGATGCCACAGCATTCAACGGCGAAAAGAAGGGCACAATTTCAGGCAAGGGTGTTATCAACAACAGAATGACAAACTACATGTTCGGTCTTCTTGAAAAAGCCGGAGTACCTACACACCTCGTTGAAGAAATCAACGACCGTGAAACAATCGTTAAGAAGGTTGAAATCGTTCCTCTCGAAGTAATCGTAAGAAACGTTGCAGCAGGCAGCTTCTCAAAGAAGCTCGGTATCGAAGAAGGTACACCTCTCAAGCAGCCTACACTCGAATTCAGCTACAAGAACGATGACCTCGGCGATCCTTTCATCAACGACTACTATGCACTCGGACTCGGCCTTGCTACAAAGGAAGAACTCGACACAATCGCAAAGTATGCTTTCATGGTAAATGACTTCATGGTTAAGTTCTTTAAGGAAAAGAACGTTGACCTTATCGACTTCAAGATCGAATTCGGACGTTTCCACGACCAGATTATTCTTGCTGACGAAATCTCACCTGATACATGCCGTTTCTGGGACAGCACAACACATGAAAAGCTCGACAAGGACCGTTTCCGCAGAGATATGGGCGGTGTAGAAGAAGCTTACCAGGAAATGATGAAGAGACTTATGGGTGAATAATTCATGGGCGGATTTTTTGGAGCAGCTTCTGAAAACAACTGTATAACAGACGTATTCTTTGGTACTGACTATCACTCACACCTCGGTACAAGAAGAGGAGGTATGGCATCATATTCAGAAGCAAAAGGATTTCAGAGAAATATTCACAGCATAGAAAACTCACCTTTCCGTACCAAGTTCGAAAAGGACATCGAGTCAATGGAAGGCAATATGTGTATCGGATGCATCAGTGATACTGACCCGCAGCCGATTCTTGTCCGTTCAAAGCTCGGAATATATGCTGTATGTACAGTAGGTATTATAAACAATGCGCGTGAGCTTGAAGAAGAACTTCTCGATTCAGGCTGTGCAAGCTTTGAGACAATGAGCAGCGGTAATATCAACTCAAGTGACCTTGTTGGTGCACTTATAGCTCAGAAGTCTTCCTTCACTGAAGGTATAAAATACGTTCAGGAGAAAATTAACGGTACCGTTTCACTTATGATTCTTACAAAGGACGGAATCATTGCTGCCAGAGACAAGTTTGGTAAATTACCTATTCTCGTTGGCAAGAGGGAAGACGGCTACTGTGTTTCATTTGAGTCATTTGCATACCAGAAGCTTGGCTATGACACATGCTATGAGCTGGGCCCTGGTGAAATAATAAACCTTACATCAAAGGGATACGAGATTCTGGCAGAAAAGAACAGTAATCTTAATATCTGTTCATTCCTCTGGACATACTACGGATATCCGACAGCTGTTTATGAAGGTGTAAACGTAGAAGCAATGCGTACACGAAACGGTGAAATAATGGCTGAGCTCGATATAGAGCACGGAAATCTCCCTGATGTTGACTACGTATGCGGAATTCCTGATTCAGGTGTACCGCACGCAATCGGCTATGCAAACAGAAGCGGTATTCCGTTTGCAAGACCGTTTATAAAGTATACTCCTACATGGCCAAGAAGCTTCATGCCTCAGAACCAGACAATCAGAAATCAGGTTGCCAAGATGAAGCTCATTCCGGTTCATGAACTCATCGAGGGCAAAAAACTTCTCTTTGTTGACGACAGTATCGTAAGAGGTACACAGTTAAGAGAGACAGTAGAATTTCTCTACGCTAACGGCGCAAAGGAAGTCCACATGAGATCAGCCTGTCCGCCAATCATGTACGGATGCAAATACCTTAACTTCTCACGCAGCAATTCAGAGCTTGACCTTATCGCAAGAAAGATCATCGACGAGTTCGAAGGCCCTGAAGGCGTAAAGTATATCAGAGAATACAGTGACACAAACACTGAGAGAGGTCAGAGACTCAGAAAGGAAATCTGCACAAGACTCAGACTCACATCTCTTGAATTCCAGTCACTCGAAGGAACAGTTAAGGCAATCGGTCTTCCGGCATGCAATCTCTGCAGCTACTGCTGGGACGGAAAGGAATGAGAATAGTTGGATAACCTGATACATGAAGAATGCGGAGTTTTCGGCATTTATTCTCCATCAAGGACTGACGTGGCTTATACTGTTTATCACGGTCTCTTTGCTCTTCAGCACAGAGGTCAGGAAAGCTGCGGAATAGTCGTAAACGACAACGGTGTTTTTACTCATCATAAGGACCTCGGTCTTGTTCCCGAGGTATTTGGACATAATAATCTCGAAAAACTTGGACAAGGTAACATCGCAATCGGACATGTAAGGTATTCCACTACAGGAAACTGCACAAGGACAAATGCACAGCCTCTCGTTGTACGTCACGTAAAGGGACCTCTTGCTGTTGCACATAACGGAAACCTTGTGAACGCACATACCCTGAGAGAAAAGTACGAGCTTAAGGGCGCTATTTTTCACTCAACAAATGATACAGAAGTAATTTCATATGAAATAACAAATCATCGTCTTACACAGCCTTCAATCGAGAAGGCTGTTGAGATGACGGTCTCTGAGCTCAGCGGAGCTTTTTCACTTGTAGTTATGTCACCTCAGAAGCTTATTGCTGTCAGGGATCCTGACGGATTCAGACCTCTCTGCATCGGAAAGTGCGATGACGGTTCAGTAATATTTGCTTCGGAAACTTGTGCCCTCGACAGTGTGGGTGCACACTTCGTACGTGACGTTGACCCGGGTGAGATAGTTATCGTTGACCAGGACGGTATGCGTTCTGTCAGAACACACTGCGGCAAAAAAGGTCACGTGTGTGTGTTCGAATACGTATACTTTGCACGTCCTGACTCGGTTATAGACGGTGCAGGTGTACACAACGCCCGCCTGAGAGCCGGAAAGGTCCTCTGGGAGGAGCATCCTGTTGAAGCTGATATTGTTATCGGTGTTCCGGACAGCGGACTTGATGCCGCAATCGGTCTCTCAAACGCATCCGGTATTCCTTACGGAGTCGGATTTGTCAAGAACCGCTATATCGGCAGAACATTTATCCAGCCGTCACAGGCGCAGAGAACAAACTCTGTAAAAATCAAACTCAACGTTATAAAGGACGTTGTAAAAGATAAAAGAGTCATTCTTGTTGATGACAGTATAGTTAGAGGCACAACCTGCAGAAGAATAGTTGATCTCGTTCGTGAAGCAGGGGCAAAGGAAGTTCATATGCGAATTTCCAGCCCTCCGTTCACAAACCCGTGCTATTTTGGTGTCGATATTGACAGTAAGGAAAACCTTATCGCGTGCAGTATGACTATCAGCGAAATAGCTGAACATATAGGTGCTGACAGCCTCGGATATATCAGTGTAGAAGGAGTAAAGAGCATTGCTCCTGAGTCATCATGCGGATTCTGCACAGCATGTTTTGACGGAAAGTATCCGGTTGAAGTTCCTGATGAAATGCCTAAGGACAAATTTGAGTCCAGAATCGGCGAACAATAAAAATATGCATACGGAGGAAAAAATCAATGAAAAGTTTTTCAGAAAGCTATAAAGAAGCCGGCGTTGACGTAACAGCCGGTTACAAGGCAGTTGAGCTTATGAAGGCTCATGTAGCAAAGACAATGACAAGCGGCGTTCTTTCAGGTATCGGCGGTTTCGGCGGCCTTTTTGAACTTGATATGACAGGTATTCAGAAGCCTGTTCTCGTTTC
This sequence comes from Oscillospiraceae bacterium, assembly GCA_045642145.1. Classification (GTDB taxonomy): domain Bacteria; phylum Bacillota; class Clostridia; order Oscillospirales; family Ruminococcaceae; genus HUN007. The sequence goes on from JAZUIH010000025.1 coordinate 14,879, forward strand.
AGGTACAGACGGCGTTGGTACAAAGCTCAAGATTGCTTTCCTTATGGACAAGCATGATACAGTTGGTATTGACTGTGTTGCCATGTGCGTAAACGATGTAATCTGCTGCGGAGCAAAGCCTTTGTTCTTCCTTGACTATGTTGCTGTAGGCAAGAACGTTCCTGAAAAGGTAGCCAATATCGTTTCAGGTGTTGCTGAAGGATGTGTACAGGCAGGCGCTGCTCTTATCGGCGGTGAAACTGCAGAGATGCCTGGTTTCTATCCGGTTGACGAATACGATCTTGCAGGTTTCACAGTTGGTGTTGTTGACAAGGACAAGATCATTAAGAATGACGAACAGAAGGCAGGAGACGTCATGATCGCCCTCAGATCAAGCGGTGTTCACTCAAACGGCTTCTCTCTCGTAAGAAAGGTATTCTCAGTCACAGAAGGAAACCTTGCACGTCACTACTCAGATCTCGGCTCAACACTCGGCGAAACACTTCTCACACCTACAAAAATCTACGTTAAGCCTGTTCTTGAGCTTCTTAACAGCGTAAAGGTTAAGTCTCTCTCTCACATCACAGGCGGCGGTTTCTACGAAAATATTCCAAGATCTCTTCCAAAGGGAATCACTGCTTCAATCGAAAGATCAGCAGTACAGGTTCTCCCGATATTTGACCTTATTGCAAAGACAGGCAATATCCCTGAGAGAGACATGTTCAATACATTCAACATGGGCGTTGGTATGATTGCTGTTGTTGACAGGAACGATGCTGACAAGGCACTTGCTGCACTTAAGGCTGCAGGCGAGGATGCTTATATCCTCGGC
>JAZUIH010000026.1:0-34809 GCA_045642145.1 Oscillospiraceae bacterium
GGATAAACCGCAGTTCCCATGGAGCATGTAACCGTCAGCCCCTCTGCCTTTTCAGCGCACTTCACCGCGATATTTGAACGGACAGCCCTGAGTATACTTCTCAGGTCAGTCTCATCAGCAATATCGTCAAGAACAAGCATAAACTCGTCACCGCCTATACGTCCGGCAACGCCCTTGCTTCCCGTTTCCTTTTTTATTACTGACGCAGCTGTACAGATGATATCATCTCCGAACAGGTGTCCGTAGGTATCATTGATATATCTGAAGTTGTCAATATCAATTATAACAAGTGTAACTGTACCTGAACTCTTTGCACTTATACGTGTTTCAGCATGGCCTGTTACTGTTTTTTTGCTGAACAGTCTGGTAAGCGGATCAAGACCGGAATCAAATGCCGTTCCGGAACCGGGCAGCATGCTGTCATCCGGCTTTTTCTCAGTGATAAGTCCAAGCACTATACTGTTTCCGTCATCATCAGTCTCAGTAAATCCGCTGAACTGCTGCATGCACACCGCATCACCGTCAGTAAATATTCCCGTCTCCATCTCAAAGCTGAAACGGGATATTCCTTCCTTCACACTCTCAAAAAAGCTCTCAAATGTCTCCCGGCTGTTTTCGGAAACCAGATTTTCAGATATAACCCTGAATCTGAAAAAGTCAAAATCCTCGCTGCAGAAAACCGTATTTACGTTGTAGTCAAAGGAATATATGTGAAACCTGTTTGTCCGGCTGCTGTATTCAAAGATAACCGACTCCTGAACACTCATAAGAAATCTGAAGCGCTCTATTATGTTTTCAAGGTCGGTAGTGCTCTTCTCGAGAAATACTGCATCCTTTACAATTATATCAGTAAACCTCTGACCTCGTGCGAGCATCTGTACGTTTACCGACATCTTCATAATCATCCATCTGTACTCGCCCTGTCTGTCCTTCATTCTGATGATACAGTGTTTTACTTCATCATCCTTAAGAGAACTTACAGAGTCCATGAAAAAGTCAAGGTCATCCGGATGGATGGTTCTTGTCATTGAATAAAGAGTATCATTGCTGAAATAACTGAAAAACTTTTCATCCGCACTCTGTGTATGAAAGCTTTTGTCAATTGTAACTCTGCCTATTCTGTACGGAGAATTACCATCATCAGAATCAAAAAACATACTCATACCCCTGATATTACAGTGAACGTCAAAATAAATCTGACGTTCACTGTAATAATTTTATTTATATTGCCTTGCTCATCCGCTAACTTCGTTAGCTCCGTGCAAATCGGCTAATAATTTTTTTAACTTCAGTTCAGACTAAGGGGATTTTCCCTTTCATGTCTTACCGGTCTGCTCATAAGAACACGAAGAGGTTCGTTTACATCTCCGCCTTCAAACAGAACCTTGTAGAGTTCTTCTGTAATAGGCATCTCAACGCCCATCTTTCTGCTGAGGCCGTATGCAGCCCTGCAGCAGTAGTAGCCCTCAACTGTACCAACCTGCTTTACAGCCTCATCCGGTGAAACGCCCTTGCCTATCAGCGTGCCTGCACGTCTGTTTCTGCTGTGAAGGCTTGTACATGTTACGATAAGGTCGCCGATACCTGTAAGTCCGAAAAATGTATCGAGTCTCGCGCCCATTGCCACACCAAGTCTTGCAATTTCCGTAATACCTCTCGTCATGAGTGCCGCGATGGTATTGTCACCGTATCCGAGTCCGTCACATATACCTGCACACAGAGCGATTATATTTTTGAGTGAACCGCCAAGCTCGCATCCTGTAACATCATCGTTGAGGTATATTCTGAGACTTCTGTTTGAAAGAGTCTCCTGAACCTTCGCAGCAGCCTTCTCATCCTCTGATGCAGCAGAAATTGTTGTCGGAATCTTTCTGCCGACCTCTTCGGCATGTGAAGGACCTGAAAGAACAACTATAGGTGAGTCCTTTATTTCCTCACGGATAACCTGACTCATTCTGAGATAGGTTTCATCCTCAAGGCCCTTGCTGGTATTTACTATAATCATTTCAGGGCTGATATACGGAGCTGCCTGTTTAACAACTTTTCTGACAAATATTGACGGAACGCCTATAACAACCATGTCTGCGCCGCTGACGCAGGAAATGTCTGAAGTAAATGCTATCTCTTCAGGAATCTTTACACCGGGGAGCTTCTCCCTGTGTTCCCTGTCACGGATAAGATTTTCAATTTCACTTTCGAAAGCAGACCACATTGTTACTGTATGACCTGACTCCGAAGCCATAACTGCAATACTTATTCCGAATGCTCCTGCCCCTAATATAACAATCTTTGACATTATTACGTCCCCCTTAAATGATTATTTTTTTGAGAAGGAAAATTTGTTTTCCGTACCTTCCATAAGTCTTTTAACATTTGCCCTGTGCATATATATAATAAGGAATGAACTTACAGCAGCAAATAATGTATGACACATTACCGCACTGAATTCCATTTTTCTTACAAAAAACTGAAGCAGAAATGTAACAACCGGGTATGCGACAGCTGCTGTTATAGATGATACTGACACATACTTTGAAAGTGCAAGTACTATAGCAAAAACAGGGATTACCACTCCGAAAGTCGGCGGGTCTATAGCCAGAAGAACCGTTGCTGTAACGAGTACGCCCTTGCCGCCCTTGAATCCGTAGTAAACCGGAAATACGTGTCCGAGCATAACAAGAAGTCCTGCAAGATATCCGACTGTCATGATGTCACCGGTATAACCTGCCGCACGGACCACAGCCTTTACAGCAAGAATTGTCAGCGAACCCTTAAGAAGGTCTGCAAGCAGTGTCACAAGCGCAGGTCCCTTTCCGAAACATCTGAGTACATTGGTAAGTCCGGCATTTTTACTTCCGAAGTTACGTATATCCTCGTGTCTGAGAAGCTTTACTGTAATGATTGCCGAGTTGCAGCTTCCTATAAGATATGCTGCCACGCAGCATAAAACTATTACTGAAATGGATACCATATATTCATTTCCCCCGCAGCTTACTTAGTATCGCCGTTTCCGCGTTCCCTTACAATGAAACGTACCGGAGTACCGTCAAGACCGAATGTCTGTCTTATCTGGTTCTCGATATATCTCTGGTATGAGAAGTGGAAAAGCTCCTGCTTGTTTACAAACGTTACAAATGTAGGCGGGTTTGTGGAAGGCTGGGTCATATAGTAGATCTTCAGTCTCTTTCCCTTGTCTGACGGAGGCTGTACTCTTGTTGTTGCGTATGCAAGAACGTCATTGAGCATACCTGTTGAGATTCTCATTGAGTTCTGTTCGTGTACGTGAATTATCATCTCGTAGAGCCTGTCAACTCTCTGTCCTGTTTTTGCAGATATGAAAAGGAACGGAACATATGACATGAAGCTGAAGTCATTGGCAAGCTTTGCTCTGTACTCGTCCATTGTCTTTGTGTCCTTTTCAATAAGGTCCCACTTGTTTACAACAACTACGGAAGCCTTGCCCTGTTCATGGGCATATCCTGCAACCTTGGAATCCTGCTCGGTAAATCCTTCAACCGCATCAATTACTATTACGCATACATCTGCCCTGTCAACTGCCATATAGGCACGGAGAACACTGTAGCGCTCTATGTTTTCGGTAACCTTTGCCTTTCTTCTGATACCGGCTGTATCAATAAATACAAACTTACCGTCCTTGTTTTCTATTACTGTATCCGTTGCATCACGCGTTGTTCCGGCAATATTGGAAACGATAACCCTTTCTTCACCGGCAATACGGTTAATAAGTGACGACTTGCCTACATTAGGCTTTCCGATAACAGCTACCTTTACATAGTCATCATCATAGTCCTTTGCGTCATCCTCAGGAAAGAACTTAAACACTTCATCAAGAAGATCACCTGTGCCGTGACCGTGAGCTGATGAAATCGGGAACGGATCTCCGAGACCAAGGTTATAGAATTCATAAACCTCAGCCGGTGTGTCACCTATTTCATCGCACTTGTTTACCGCAAGCACTACAGGCTTGCCGCTCTTCTGAAGCATGGAAGCAACGTCAAGGTCATTAGCTGTTACGCCGCATCTTACATCTGTAACAAGTACAATCACGTCTGCTCTCTCAATAGCGAGTTCAGCCTGTCTTTTCATCTGAGCGAGAATAATGTCGTCTGTCTTAGGCTCAATACCGCCTGTGTCAACGATCATAAATTCTCTGCCCCTCCACTCACACTTTGAGTAGATTCGGTCTCTTGTTACGCCCGGAGTGTCTTCCACTATCGAAAGTCTTTTTCCTATTAATTTATTAAAAAGCGTAGACTTACCTACGTTAGGTCTGCCTACAACTGCTAAAACCGGTAATGGCATTATAATACCTCCTGAATAAAAAAAATTAGAGGAGAATCGCTCCTCCTCTAATCACTGGTAAGCGGATAAATTACGCTTCCTTCTTAATTACTTCAACGCCCTTATAGAAACCACAGTTCTTGCAAACCTTGTGTGGTGAAGTGAGTTCTCCGCAGTTTGTGCACTTGCTGAATGCTGGAGCCTCTAACTTCCAAACGTTTGAACGTCTTTTATCACGTCTTGCTTTAGACGTTTTTCTCTTTGGTACAGCCATGATTAAACCTCCTGTCAAGCATAAATTTATTAAGATGAAAAGCAATCACACTGCATCTCGTTTAAATTGCAGCCACATGATGTGCAAAGTCCCCTGCAGTTTTCATCACAGAGAATCTTTGACGGAAGCTGCAGCAGTAAATCTGAAATTGCAATTTCCTTCAAATCAATGCTCTCGTTATCCGCAACAATATACTCATCATTTTCAGATGAAAGTGATTTGACAACCACATGTTCAAAATCATAGACATATGAGCGTTCAAATTCCTTAAGGCATCTGTCACATATAAGGTTCAGGGTAAACTCAGTAGTAAATTTAATCTTAACTATTCCGGCACGGTTATAAGCCTCGCCCTTTATAATTACCGGTGAAGCAAAATCATAACCGCGAATATCGGTAAGATCAGACTGGTCAACGGAAACATCAACCGGAAGAACCTCGCCTGGTAAATTGAATATTTTTCTTAAATTAATAGTCATTGTTCAACACCCTTAGAGCATCACAAAAAATATTATACCAAACTAAAGACTGATTGTCAATAGTTTTTCTGCTTTTTTGATTAGCCGATGTACTTTGTAACTGAAGCAGGCATATCAGCGTTGCTAGCTGAAACTGTGAATACTACTGTAGTAGCTTCGCCTGTAAGAGCTGCAAGCTTGTCGAGCATGCATCCGAAAGCTTCGTAATCCTTGCCGCCGATCTTAAGAATGCCGTCTACGAAAATCTTTTCGATATCGTAGTTGCCGGCGAGCATGCCTGAAACGAAACCGTAGAAAGCATCAAAACCGTCTACCTTGTAGAACTCTGTATCACACCATCTAACCTTGTAGTTGATCTGTGTTCTGAGGTTTGAACCCTTTTCGATACAAACAAGGCTTCCGTTTGTTGATGAAATAGCCTCATTCATCATATCGATCATTATCTTTGTTTTACCTGTTCCCTTTTCGCCTGTAATTAACTTAATCATAATAATTTTCTCCGTTTCCGCCATCCCTGCGGACAGCTGTTTTATATTTTTGCGTTTGCCGCAGTTTTATCAGTAAAGCTTTGCTTCAAGAGCTGCTTTCTTGTCTTCATAACCAGGCTTGCCGAGAAGAGCAAACATGTTTGACTTGTAGCTCTCAACACCAGGCTGGTTGAATGGATTTACACCAAGGAGATATCCTGAAACTGCACATGCCTTCTCGAAGAAGTAAATCATGTAGCCTGTGCTGTATTCTGAAGTATCTTCGAGTTCAAGAACGATGTTAGGTACGCCGCCCTCTGTGTGAGCGATGATTGTACCTTCCTGAGCCTTCTTGTTTACTACTGACATGTTCTGGTTTGTAAGGAAGTTGAGACCGTCAAGATTTTCAGCATCATCTTCAAGGAAGAAATCTTGCTGAGGCTTCTTGATGTCCATAACTGTTTCGAACATGATTCTTGAGCCGTCCTGAATGAACTGACCCATTGAGTGAAGGTCTGTTGAGAATGTTACTGCTGAAGGGAATATACCCTTGTTGTCCTTGCCTTCGCTTTCGCCGAAGAGCTGCTTGTACCATTCTGCCATCATCATAAAGCTTGGATCGTATGAAACGAGGAGTTCAACGCTCTTGCCTTTTCTGTTAAGAATATTTCTTAATGCTGCGTACTTATAGCAGTCATTGCTGTCGAAGTCTGCTGTGTAATCTTCCTGAGCCTTCCTTGCACCTGCCATGAGAGCGTCGATATCGCATCCTGCAGCTGCAATCGGGAGAAGGCCTACTGCTGTGAGAACTGAGAATCTGCCGCCTACATCATCAGGTACAACGAATGTTTCATAGCCTTCTGTGTCAGCGAGTGACTTGAGTGTTCCCTTAGCCTTGTCAGTTGTTGCAAAGATTCTGTCCTTTGCGCCTTCCTTGCCGTACTTTTCCTCAACCATCTTTCTGAATACTCTGAATGCGAGAGCGGGCTCAGTAGTAGTTCCTGACTTTGAAATTACGTTTACTGAGAAATCCCTGTCCTTGCAGATTGAGATAACCTGATTGAGGTATGAAGGGCTGATATTGTTGCCCACGAAGTATATGTCAGGTGTGTCCTTGCTGAGATTGTTATAGAATGGTGACTTGATAAGCTCGATAACTGCTCTTGCACCGAGATATGAACCACCGATACCGATAACGATGAGGACATCAGAATTTTTCTTTATCTTTTCAGCAGCAGCCTTGATTCTTGCAAATTCTTCCTTGTCATAGTTTGTCGGAAGATCGAGCCAGCCTAAGAAGTCATTTCCGAGACCCTTCTTGCTGTGAAGAAGCTCTGCAGCTGTTTCAACCTGTGGCTTAATACCGTTCATTTCGTCACTGTTTACGAAACTGTCAAGGTATTTTGAATTTAATTTAAGTGTCATAGTATGGACCTCCATAAAATATTTACTTACCTTATATCAATTTTACTATATCATGATATTTTTTGCAAGCAGATTATTTATTATTATTCAATTCCAACAATATATTCTTTTATTCTTTGAACATTTTAACCACTATTTTTCTGTAAAATATCCGATATGTATTTTTCGGAACATAATAAAGCCTGATTAACGTCGTTTCACACAAAAAAAATTATACAAAAGGCAGATGCAGGTAAGTGCATCTGCCCTGTTCGGAAAATGATTCTCCGTACTGTTATTCTGCTGAAACAAAAGGCTTTACAGCTTCAATAAACTTTGCGTCATCCGTTTCCGCATTCATAAGAACCGGCTTGTCAAGATCAAGACTGAAAATTCCCATGATTGACTTTGCGTCAACAACGTATCTGCCTGAAACAAGCTCTATATTGAAATCATAAGCAGAAACAAGATTTACGAACTTCTTTACTTCTTCCACACCTGATAAAAGTACATTTGCTGAATACATCGCTTTACCCTCCGTATAATACAGATCTGCAGCCTGTCGTCATCCTCTCCGGAATACGGCGGCAGCGTCTGATATGATAATGCAGCAGACGAAAAGACACACCGAAGCTCCGGCCGTCCGGAAAATGTGCGTTTTCCCGTTTACTGTTCCGATAAGAAAACACTGACTGAACCTTGTATGCGGCAGGCGCAGCACAAAAGAGTTAATCAGTGTACCTTAAGATGATATCACCAAAATTATTAATAGTCAAGTCATTGAATTTTTTTTGTAAGTTTAGTATAATTGAAATATGATTCAACCCAGGTGGTTATTAAAAAAGGAGATATCCTGATTGACAGTATTTTTTGTAACATTCGGCTGCAAGGTTAACTGCTACGAGACTGAGTGCATACGCAGAACTTTTGAGGAGCAGAACTACACAGTAACGGAAACGTCAGCAGATGCCGACGTCATAGTAATAAATTCATGTACGGTCACCGCATCAGGTGACAAAAAGGTCCGGCAGACCCTCCGTAAGCTCCGCCGTGAAAACCCGCAGGCCGTAACGGTACTCACCGGATGCTGGCCGCAGGCCTTCAGTGAGGAGGCTGCCAGAGTCACAGAGGCGGATATTGTCACCGGCACACAGAACCGCAGCGGGATTGTAAATCTTGTTTCGGAATTTATAAAAAAACGCACACACGTTACGAGCATTCCCGGATATACCGGACGTGAGGAATTTGAAAAGATGTCATGTTCCTCATTTGAACATAAAACACGCGGATTTATCAAGATACAGGACGGCTGCAACCAGTTCTGTTCATACTGCATAATTCCGTTTTCAAGAGGCAGAATCAGGTCAAAGCCTATTGACGAGCTTACTGCTGAGGCTGCAGAGCTCGCTGCCGCCGGACACCAGGAAATTGTTCTTGCAGGAATTAATCTTGCTTTCTGGGGAGCTGAAACCGGACAGACTCTTACCGATGCAGTTGAGGCGGTAAGCAGAATAAACGGAGTTAAACGAATCCGTCTCGGCTCACTTGAGCCGGAAAAAATAAGCGAAAGTGACCTTTTAAGGCTCTCGCACATAGAAAGTTTCTGCCCTCAGTTTCACCTTTCACTTCAGAGCGGATGCAGCAGAACGCTTAAGGCAATGAACAGAAAGTACACGGCAGAAGAATACACAGAGCTTGTGGACAGCATACGCCGCATATTTCCTGACGCATCCGTAACAACGGACGTTATGGTCGGATTTCCAGGCGAAACAGACGAGGACTTTAAGGAAAGTCTTGAATTTGTCAGAAAAACAGCTTTCAGCAAAATCCACGTATTCCCCTACTCACCCCGTTCAGGAACAAAGGCAGCGTCCATGCCGGACCAGACTGACAGCCTGACAAAAAACAGACGTGCCGCACAGATGTCAGAGCTCGGAAGGGAGCTTGAAAGCAGTTTCCTTAAGTCACAGGTCGGAAAGACTGTACCTGTCCTTTTTGAAAAAGAAAACTGCACAAGTTTTCACAGGGGATACAGCCCAAATTATACATTAGTTAAAATTAAAAGGATTCCTGATATAAAAAGTTTGCGTAACAGAATTTTTTATGTTACAATTAAGGAGTCTATGAATGAATTCTGCCTTGGTGAAATATCCGGCGCAGATCAGAATAAATAAAATTTCCGCAATACTGCACCGGTGACGGCTACAGTCCTGATGCAGGTGACATAATCTGCGGAGAAATGGAGTTTAACATGTCTGTATTTAGAATCTATGTTGAAAAGAAGCCAGAATTTGCTACAGAAGCAAAATCAGTTCTCGGTGATGTCAGAACAGCTCTCGGCCTTAAATCAGTTGAGAATATCCGTATTCTCAACCGCTATGATGCTGACAGACTTACTGAAGAAAAGTTTGAATACGCTATTAACACTGTATTCTCTGAACCGGCAGTTGACGTTACATACAGGGAGATGCCTGCTGCAGCTGCAAACGAAAGAATATTTGCTGTTGAATATCTTCCGGGACAGTTCGACCAGAGAGCAGACAGCTGTGAACAGTGTATCCAGATTCTTACCCAGGGCGAAAGATGCAGAGTAAAGAATGCAAGGGTTTACATCGTCAGCGGCAGTATTTCAGATGCTGAATTTGACAGACTTAAATCATATCTCATAAATCCTGTTGAAAGCCGTGAGGCTTCACTTGACACTTTTGAAACTCTCGACGTTAAATACGATATCCCTACAGAGGTTGCAACACTGGACGGATTTATCGGATACGGCGAAAATGAACTCAGAGCATTTGTTTCAGACTACGGTCTTGCAATGGACTACGATGACATCTGCTTCTGCCAGGATTACTTTAAAAATACTGAAAAGAGAAATCCTACAATCACAGAAATCAGAATGATCGACACTTACTGGTCAGATCACTGCAGACATACAACATTCTCTACAAATATCGAAAACGTTGAAATTGAATCACCTTATATCCGCGAGTCATATGAGCTCTATAAGGAACTCAAGAAGGAACTCGGCAGAGAAAACAAGCCGATGACTCTCATGGATCTTGCAACAATTGCAGTCAGAAAACTTAAGAAGGACGGTCTTCTTGACGACCTTGACGAGAGCGAGGAAATCAACGCATGTTCTGTTAAGATCAAGGTTGACGTTGACGGAAAAGACGAAGACTGGATCCTTATGTTCAAGAACGAAACACATAACCACCCTACAGAAATCGAACCTTTCGGCGGTGCTGCAACATGTCTCGGCGGTGCTATCAGAGACCCTCTCTCAGGACGTTCATACGTTTACCAGGCTATGCGTGTAACAGGTGCCGCAAATCCGCTCGTACCTGTTGAGGACACAATAAAGGGCAAGCTTCCGCAGAGAAAGATTGTCGTAGGTGCTGCCAACGGATACAGCTCATACGGTAACCAGATCGGTCTTGCCACAGGTCATGTAACAGAAATCTACCATCCTGGCTACGTTGCCAAGAGAATGGAAATCGGTGCCGTTATCGGTGCTGCTCCGGCAGAAAACATCAGACGTGAAAGACCGGAGCCGGGTGACGTTGTTATTCTCCTCGGCGGCAAGACAGGCCGTGACGGCTGCGGCGGCGCTACAGGTTCATCAAAGTCACACACAGCTGCATCACTTGAAAGCTGCGGAGCTGAAGTTCAGAAGGGTAATCCTCCTGAGGAAAGAAAGCTTCAGAGACTTTTCAGAAACAGGGAAGTTACATCAATGATCAAGCGCTGCAACGACTTCGGCGCAGGCGGTGTTTCAGTTGCAATCGGTGAACTTACAGACGGACTTGTAATCAACCTTGATGCTGTACCTAAGAAGTACGACGGTCTTGACGGTACAGAAATCGCCATTTCTGAATCACAGGAAAGAATGGCTGTCGTTATCGCAGCTGAGGATACTGAAAAGTTCATGGCAGAGGCTGCAAGAGAAAACATTGAGGCAACAAAGGTTGCTGATGTAACAGATGACAGCAGACTCAGAATGAACTGGAACGGAAAGACAATAGTAAATCTTTCACGTGAATTTCTTAATTCAAACGGTGCAGTAAAGCACACAGATATCAGGGTAAACGAACCTGTTGTAAATACAGCTCCTGAATATTCAGATGATCCTGAAGGCTGGACACAGATGATTTCAAACCTCAACGTATGCTCACAGAAGGGTCTCGTTGAAAAGTTTGACTCAACAATCGGCGCAGGCACAGTTCTTATGCCTTTCGGCGGTGTATATCAGCTTACACCTTCACAGGCCATGGCCGCAAAGATTCCGGTACTTCACGGCGAAACAAGCACAGCTTCAGTAATGGGCTGGGGCTACAATCCTGTAATCAGTGAAAAGAGCCCTTACCACGGTGCTGTTCTTGCAGTTGTTGAATCAATTGCCAAGGTTGTTGCCGCAGGCGGCAGCAGCAAAAAGTGCTGGCTCACATTCCAGGAATACTTCGAAAGAACACAGAACGATCCTTCAAGATGGGGCAAGCCGTTCTCTGCTCTCCTCGGTGCTCTCAAAGCACAGCTTGAATTCGGCTGCGGTGCTATCGGCGGCAAGGACTCAATGTCAGGAACATTTGAGGATATCGATGTACCTCCTACACTCGTTTCATTCGCTGTATCAACTGCAGACAGCTCAAAGATCGTTTCTCCTGAGTTCAAGACACCTGGAAACAGCGTAATCCTCATCACACCAAAGTATGACGAAAACGGACTTCCTGACTTTGACAGTGTAAAGAGAGCATTTGAAAAGGTTGAAGCTCTTGTTGAATCAGGCAGAGCAAATGCGGTATGGACTACTGCCGGTGCAGGTGTTGCTGAAGGTATCGCAAAGATGTGCTTTGGTAACAAGCTCGGCTTCAGATTTACAAAGAAGCTCTCCGAGGAACAGCTCTTCGCTCCTTGCTACGGTTCATTTATAGTTGAAGTAAACGGACCTACAAAGGGCAGCGAACCTGTAATCGGTGAAGTTCTCGGAAACGATGAATTTATCGTTGACAATATTGACTACAGTGTATCACTCGATGCTCTCCTCACAGCATGGGAAGCTAAGCTCGAACCTGTTTACCCTTGCAGAATAAAAACTGAAGAAACAAAGCCTGAGAGCTACAGATTCGAAAAGAAGACAGTTCTCACTCCTTCAGTAAAAACAGCAAAGCCAAGAGTTCTTATTCCTGTATTCCCTGGTACAAACTGTGAATACGATACAGCAAGAGCTTTTGAAAAAGCAGGTGCAGTTGCTGAAACAATCGTTGTAAAGAACCTCTCCGCTTCAGCTCTTGAGGATTCTGTAAACCAGATTGAAAAGGCAATCAGAAACTCACAGATCATTATGATTCCGGGCGGATTCAGCGGCGGTGACGAGCCTGAAGGAAGCGGTAAGTTCATAACAGCATTCTTCAGAAATGCACGAATCAAAGACGCTGTACATGAACTTCTCAAAAAACGTGACGGTCTTATGCTCGGTATCTGCAACGGTTTCCAGGCTCTTATCAAGCTTGGTCTTGTTCCTTTCGGTGAAATCACAGACATGACTGATGAATCACCTACACTTACATTCAATACTATCTCAAGACACCAGTCAATGATGGTAAGAACAAGAATCGCATCAAACAAGTCACCATGGCTTGCACAGTGCAGCGTTGACCAGATTCACTCAATTGCAATTTCACACGGTGAAGGACGTTTCGTTGCACCTGAAGCTCTCATCAGAAAGCTTGCTGAAAACGGACAGATTGCAACACAGTACGTTGATATGAACGGTGCTCCTTCTATGGATATCAGATACAACCCTAACACATCAATGTGCGCAATTGAAGGTATCACATCCCCTGACGGACGTGTTCTCGGTAAAATGGGACACAGTGAAAGAAAAGGAACTGATATCTGCAAGAACGTACAGGGTGACAAGGATCAGTTTATTTTCGAAAGCGGCGTAAAGTACTTCGCAGACTGATTATACTGAAAAGATTAAAAAACCGGGCGTCAGAAAAATATTTCTGACGCCCGGTTTAATCTTTGTTTACTTAGCTCATACCAAACTCGATAAGAATAAATTCCTTCTTCGGATCCTTAACCTTAAGCTGCACTAAATGCTTTCCCCTGTTTTCAAAACTGAAAACATTCTTCAGGACAACATTTCCCCAGCCATAGATACTTCTTCCCTGAAGTACACCCTTCTTCTCGCCGTCTATTATAATATCCGCATCGCTGAACCGTTCAGTACGGTCATGCACATAAGCTGCAAACAGTGTTCTGAATTCGCCTTCAAAGGTTATTTCCGCATTCCTGCTTCCATTTACAAGACGAACTCCGCTCCTGAAGTACTCACCGTACTCCGGACATTCAAGAGGTTCAAAACCTGTTTTTTTAATAGTATCATCAACAGACGGACAGGCACTGTAGTCAGCATAGTCAAGAGAATAAAGTGCTTCAGAAGTTTCAAACGGTTCATCTGTGTTATTTTCAAGACACTTTTCTATGCCGTGTTCAATACAGTCAGCTATAAAACGGTGTCCCCATTTGTTAGGATGAATAACATCATCTGAATAAATGCTCCAGTCAAAGCCGTTGTCAAGCATATTTTTCAGTGAATCACCTGCACTGACTGACATCAGCCCGTAATGTGAACCGATTCTCTTCATATATCCCTGACTTGAGTACAGGGACCTGTTGATAACAAAAACAAGAATAACCGCAGGCTTTGTCGGAAGAGACATCATTCTCTTGACAAGACTTTCAAATGATACTATATGATCATGGCCGCATTCATTGTTTACTGAATACTCAAGAAACACAATATCAGGCTTAACATCGTCAATAACCTTGTCAGTTATGGAAAGACCTATAAATGAATTGGCACTTTCAGTCGAGAGATTGGCTTTTTCAAACGTCTTGTCAGTATATTTTTTTCTGAAATAATCTGTTATATAATCAGAATAGCCTGCTTCAAGATGCCTGGTTCCGTCCCATCCCCTTGTTATTGAACCACCAGCAAAGGCAAGGCTCACCTTATCCTTTTCAAGAGCTTTCCTGAGCCTGAAGCTGTTACCGGTGCTGTAAAGCGAAGCGGAAACTGCTTTTTTGTATTCAGTGTCAGTCATAATTACACCCCGTTATGTTATATAGTTATAGTGAACGAAAAAATGATTTTCACGTTCACTGTAATAAATTTATTTTTATTGCCCTGCACATCCGGTACCAGCAGTACCCTGCGTCGTTTTTTATGTCTGACGAAAAATCTGACTGCGCATTATGTACGCCGGACTTAATCAGTGCTTCCTTAACAGTTACTGCAGTAACCAGAAAAAACACATTTTCCGTTTACTGCAATTATATAATATCATATAAATAGCATTAAATCAAACACTATAAGTCGATATATATAACAATTGATAACTATACCATCTATATAAATATGAACATATGAGTTATAAGCCTGTATCTATCATGCAGCCCACATAATGGAATCGATTAATATGTTTTCCATGGCATATTTTCTCATATTGTTCACTTATACAAAATGCACACATGCACAATGTTCATATTTAACAAGTTGCATATAACTTAGTGTTTTATTTATAGTACATAATTTTGTATTCTAATATTAAAGCATATTTATCGATACTTGACAAAGATGTATTTTAAGGTTAAAATGATAGTCAGAAAGAGGTGGTAAAATGAATCACAATAAAAAATTATTAAGTGGTTTCATGGCAATGTCAATGGCTATCAGCATGATCCCGTCATCAGGGCTTCTCAGCTTATCCGACATCACTGTTGTTCATGCGGCAGATGAACAGAGAACAGGTAAAACAGCAGACGGATATGACTACGAACTCTGGAATCAGAACAGACAGGGTCAGGTTAGTATGGACCTTGGCTCAAACGGAGGTTTCAGCTGTTCCTGGAGCAACATCGAAAACTGTCTTTTCAGAACAGGTAAGAAACTCGGAAGTACAAAGAAATATCAGGACTACGGCGGAATCAGCATTGATTACGATGTAGACTACCAGCCAATGGGTAACTCCTACATGTGCGTTTACGGCTGGACAGAGCAGCCTACTGTAGAATACTACATCGTAGAAGCATGGGGCGACTGGAGACCACCGGGACAGACAGGCGGTAAGGGTACAGTTTCCTCAGACGGTAAAACATACGATATCTACACATCAACACGAGTAAATCAGCCTTCTATTCACGGTACTGAAACATTCGAACAGTACTGGAGCGTAAATAAGACAAATCCTGCACAGGTTAATGCAATGAAGAACCTCAAGGGTACTATTACAGTATCAAATCACTTCGCTGCATGGGAAAGAACCGGCATGAAGATGGGTCTTATGTACGAAGTTGCCCTCAACATCGAAGGTTACCGTTCAAGCGGTAAGGCAAACGTTAAGAAGAACAATCTTCAGTTCAACACTGGCGGCGGCGGTGGTGGCGGTAACACCAACACTAACACTAACACACCTTCAAACGATGAAAAGGCTCCTTCAATGACTACTGTAGCAGCCGGCACAGGTATCGCTGCAGACTGCGAAAGCTCAGCAGGCGGCTGGACAGCACGTGGTGACAGTGTTAAGATTGGTCTCACAGGCGACCAGAAGCACGGCGGTTCAAAGTCACTGGCTGTAACAGGAAGAACAGCTTCATGGAACGGTATCCAGAATGCTTCTTCAGAACTCAAGGCTGGCGGTACATATGATGTTTCTTCATATGTTACATACAGCAACTCTGCATACAGCACAACAGGCTTCACACTTGGTCTTCAGTATGACCTTAACGGTACTACAAACTATGATAATGTTACTGATGTAACAACATCAGCTGGCAAGTGGGCTGAACTCGCTGGTACAGTAAAGGTTCCTGCAGGTGCAACAAACATCTCACTCTATATTCAGACAGCATATTCTGAATCAGATGGTCCTGCAGATATTATTAACTTCTTTGTTGATGATATCACTGTTTCAGGCACATCAGCAGGCAACACAAATACAAATACAAACACAAATACTAATACTAATACAAACACAAATCCGAACGCTAACACTTCAACACCTGCTTCTTCAGATTCACTCAGAGGCAAGTTTGCGAACTGCTTTAAGCTCGGTACATCAGTAAGCCCTAACGAACTTAATTCAGGTGCTGACTTCATCAAGAAGCACTTCAACTCAATTACACCTGAAAACGAACTCAAGCCTGATGCTCTTCTTTCACCAGGTACAGACAACACACGTGCTAAGGTTTCACTTGACCGTGCTGCTGCTACACTTAAGTTCTGTGAACAGAACGGCATCTCACTCAGAGGTCATACATTCGTTTGGTACAGCCAGACACCAGACTGGTTCTTCAGACAGAACTTCCAGCAGGGTGCTGCATATGTATCAAAGGATATCATGAACCAGCGTCTTGAGAACTTCATCAAGGATACATTCAGCCTTCTCGCTTCACAGTATCCAAAGCTTGATGTATACGCATATGACGTATGTAACGAGCTCTTCGTAAATGACGGCGGCGGACTCCGTCCTGGCAGCAACTCAGGCTGGACAGCTGTTTACGGCGACAACAATGATGAATTTATCATCAATGCTTTCACATATGCAAGAAAGTATGCTCCTGCAGGATGTAAGCTTTACATCAACGATTACAACGAATATATCCCTGCAAAGACAAACGATATCTATAATATCGCTATGAAGCTCAAGGAAAAAGGCGTAATCGACGGTATCGGCATGCAGTCACACCTTGCTACTAACTATCCAAGTGCTTCTGTATACAAGACAGGTCTTGAAAAGTTCCTCAGCACAGGTCTTGAAGTTCAGATTACAGAGCTTGATATCGAAACAAAGAGCAATCCTTCAGCTCGTGCTAAGCTCTTTGCTGATGTATTCCAGATGGCAGTTGATCACGCTGATCAGATTCCTGCTCTTACAGTATGGGGTACACACGATGATATCAGCTGGAGAAGAAGTGAAACTCCTCTCCTCTTCACATCAGGATACAAGCCAAAGGATGACTACACAGCTGTAATGGCAGTTGATACTTCAAAGGCTCCTGCATCAAGTAACCCGGAAACAAATACAAACACAAATACTAATACAAACACAAACACAAATACTAATACTAATAACAATAACAACAATAACAACACAACAACAGTTCCAAGCTTCACATTCGGTGACATCAACGGAGATGACAAGATTGATATCACAGACCTTTCAATCCTTGCTATTCACCTTGTTGACAAGACAACATTCACTGAGAAGCAGAACCTCGCTGCTGACGTTGAATACGATAAGGTAGTAAATCTTGCTGACCTTGCTACATTAAGACAGTTCATCTCAAAGACAATTGACAAGCTTGGTGTAGGTTACGTTCCTCCAACGAACGGCAACACAAATAATAATACAAACACAAACACAAATACTAATACCAACACTAACAGCACTCCTACAGGAACAGCTCCTGCAGCAGGTTCAGGTGTTGATACTAACTGTGAAACATCAGCAGGCGGCTGGACATCACGTGGTGACAGCGTTAAGCTCCTTCTCACAGGTGCTCAGAAGCATGATGGTTCAAACTCACTCTATGTTTCAGGCAGAACAGCTTCATGGAACGGTATCCAGAATGCATCTACTGAACTTAAGGCCGGCGGTTCATACTCAATCGAATCATATGTAACATACGGTGATTCAACATACAGCACAGCTGGTTTCACAGCTGGTCTCCAGTATGACCTTAACGGTACAACACAGTACGAGGATATTGCTAATGCTACAACATCTGCAGGCAAGTGGGCTAAGCTCGGAGATTCATTCTCAATCCCTGCAGGCGCTGAAAACATTTCAATCTACATCCAGACAAAGTATACTGAAAATGATGGCCCTGCTGATATGATTGACTTCTATGTTGATGATATCAAGCTCACAGCAAGTGCATCAAACGGCAATACTAATACAAACACTAACACAAATACAAACACAGGCACACCTTCATCAACTGGTTCAAAGGGTAAGGTTGTAAACGGTGCATGGACTTCAGATGCTGATGTATCATGGATCGATGCAAGCAAGCCGATGGTTGCTATCTCATTCGATGACGGCCCTATCGCTGGTTCAAACAACCCTACAAGAATTCACAACGCACTCAAGAAGAGCGGCTTCCACGCTACATTCTTCTACTGGGGCGAAAGAATCAGAGGAAATGAACAGGAAATCAAGAATGCATTCAATTCTGGTTTCGAAGTAGCTAACCACTCATGGACACATCCACAGCTCACACAGCAGGCTGACAAGGGTAAGAGCGAAGTACAGAGATGTAAGCAGGCTCTCGATGCTATCATCGGCGGCGACAATGATTACCTCTTAAGACCTCCTTACCTTGCAACAGACGCTGGCGTATGTGCAGCAGTTGGCGTACCAATGCCTAACTGTGGTATTGATACAAAGGACTGGGACGGCGCTTCAAAGGATCAGATTGTTAATACACTCAAGAGTGCTTTAGCAAATGGTTCACTCAGAAACAAGGTTGTTCTCTGCCACGAAAACTATGACTCAACAGCAGGTGCTATGGAAGAATTCCTCCCATACCTCAAGAGCCAGGGCTGGCAGTGTGTAACAGTATCAGAAATGTTCAAGGCTCAGGGCAAGACAATGCAGGCTGGTGTAGTTTACGACTACGTTAAGTAATTTCTGATTCTAAGAAATATAACCTTTCAGCAATAAAAGCTCTCCGGTTAATTCCGGAGAGCTTTTTTATTGTATCCGATATACAGTAAATTTACTTGTTGTAAATGCATTAAATAAATGCTTTTACAATTAACCGATATGCACGGAGATGAAGTAGTCATCGGATGTGCAAAGCAATAAACAGTCACCCCGCAGCATAATAACTGCGGGGTGACTGTTTTATTTCCATGTACCCATGCCGATTAGTTCTCTGAGTGTACTGCAGAATTCTATGGCTGAATGGGAAAGATATTTATTTTTTTTGTATATAAGCTTTATATGTTTTTCTACTTCAGGACTGCTTATCGCATAATATGCAGGATGCTCTGCAATATCAGCGAACTTGATAAACGTATCAGGAACAAATGCGACACCGAGTCCGGCACATACAAATGAGAAAATTGTGTCCAGACTGTTAGATTCAAGAACTATATCAGGACTGAATCCTGCTGCCCTGCAAAGTTTTTTCAAATGATTCTGATTTGTATCCTTATTGCTTCTGAAAACAAACTTTTCCTTTTTAAATATATCAAGGCTGACATTGTCATTCATAAAAAGCTTTTCGGAGTTTGTCCGTATATCATCTGCTGTAAGCAGATAATCCTGACACTTTTTGGTCACAGGCCTTGAATGGGGCACTGCAAGATAAAGCTTCTCCATACAGAGTTCTTCTATATTGAACAGATCTTCATCCGGATTTGAGGTACCGATAATCAGATCAATATCACCCCGGAGAGCACTTTCCTCAAGGTTACGGTAAGTATCCTCATGTATGGAAATCTGAATATCAGGATACTTGCTGTGAAAATACAGAACCGTTTTCATGAGCATATTGGCTGCATAGAACGGAGATGTTCCTATCCTGAGGTTACCGTTTTTAAGTCCTGAAAGCTCACTGATCTTGAGGTTCATCTCCTCCTCAAGCTCTTTCATACGGTTTGCGGTTTCTATAAAAATATTACCCGCTTCAGTAACGGTTATAGGTGATGAGCTTCTGTCAAAAAGTGTGACTCCAAGAGAAGTCTCCAGGTTAATTATAAACTTGCTCAGTGACGGCTGTGTTACGAACAGCCTCTTGGCCGCTTTGGAAAAGCTGCGCTCTTCAGCTACTGCGAGAACATATTCTATCTGCTGTGGTGTCATAATTCACTTCCCTGTCCTTTACTTCATACGTACCATTAATCATTATTGCCATGCACATACGATGACTACGTCATCTCCGTGCATATCGAATAATAGTAAACGAGCATTTCATTTGTCGTTTACTATTATCCGAACTGTTCACGTTATAACATTATACATATTTTTATATAAACATTATACCTCTAAATCTATAATGTGTCAAATCAAAAAATGCAAAATTTGTACGCGAATTTTACTGTATATTGCCTTAATTTATCCTTTCTAAAAAATTTTTCAGTAAAAAGCTTGACTTTAATATCCGAAAGTGATATAATTAATAAGCACTCAAAAAGAGAATATATCGCGGGATGGAGCAGCTAGGTAGCTCGTCGGGCTCATAACCCGAAGGTCGTAGGTTCAAATCCTGCTCCCGCAACCAATTGAGAAAGCGCTTTGAAGTTTCAAAGCGCTTTTATTTTATAGCAACGGCCGCCAGATGGCGGCCTTTAGTTTTTTTAATACAGATTTCCGTAATATCTCTCCATAAGCTCGAGTAT
Organism: Oscillospiraceae bacterium; assembly: GCA_045642145.1. Taxonomy (GTDB): domain Bacteria; phylum Bacillota; class Clostridia; order Oscillospirales; family Ruminococcaceae; genus HUN007. The sequence goes on from JAZUIH010000026.1 coordinate 20,347, forward strand.
GTAATCCATACCACGAATTCCCACAAAAGGCAAGTGTGTCGCTCGCTGAGATCTGTTCAGCAGCGGTGCAGATGTAATAACCTTTTCACAGCTTTCATCACAAAGGTATAGTGTTATATCGTCTCCAAATACAAGGGTGTTTCTTAATTCCTTAATGATTTCTATACGCTTTTTTTCTTCCGGAATATAACGTACCGGAGTTTTTTCGCATACAGGTTTTCACTGAAAGAGAAATGCGCGATGAACCTGACGATTTTCCTGGTGACATGGATTTGAAATATTACAAAGTCTTCTTGTTAATTCCAACCGGGGTCTCGTGTTTCTTTTCTCAAATACCGTTGCAATCTTCCAAAAAGTATAGTATACTAAAAGAAAACGTTAAGAGAGATGTAACACAAATGGAACGCTATTTCAATACAGAGGGCTGCTGTCGTCCTCAGGAGCATTATATGGTCAACTTAGATGGCCGATTAGCAGAAATCAAGAAGATGGTCGATGCCGGGAAGTATTTTACCATCAATCGTGGGAGACAATATGGGAAAACAACGACTTTGGAGGCTTTGCGGGAATATCTGAAAGATTATATCGTGATTAGTATGGACTTTCAGTTTATGGATGAAAGCGACTATGCTACTACAAACAGATTTACAAAGGCATTTTTAAGGGAGTTGTGCGAGATTCCGGAAGCTACCTGCAATATGAGTGATTCTGTAAAGAAGCAGATTTCTAATCTAAAAAAGAGCGAAGAAGATGCTTTGGGAATGATGTTTTCTGTTTTGAGTCAATGGTGTATGGAGGCAGAAAAGAAAATTGTTCTTTGCATTGATGAGGTAGACCAGGCATCCAATAATCAGATATTCCTTGACTTTTTAGCACAGCTGCGAGGATACTATCTGAAAAGGAATCGCCGACCTACTTTCCTATCCGTCATTCTCGCTGGTGTCCATGATATTCGGAATTTACGCCAGAAAATCCGTCCTGATGCGGAACACAAGCATAATAGCCCTTGGAATATTGCTGCCAGCTTTGATGTAGATATGAGCTTCTCTGTTGAGGATATTGCCGGAATGCTGAAAGATTATGAAGCTGATAAGCAGACTGGCATGGACATTTCAGCGATGGCAAACCTCATTTATGATTACACATCAGGTTATCCTGTTCTGGTATCTCACATTTGTAAGCTGAATGACGAGAAAATTCCAGAAGAAATCCGCTGGACAAGAGAAGGTATTGTGCAGGCAGTGGGACAGATTGTCAAAATGAAGAATCCTTTATTTGAGTCATTGATAAACAAATTAGAGGATGATGAAAATCTCAAAAATTGCGTCCATGCCATTCTGATTCATGGTGATAAGTTCAGTTACAATCCGGATGATGCTTCTATGGAATTGGCGGCGATGTATGGCTTCATCAAGTCCGTAGATGATGGTGTGCAGATTGCAAATCGTATTTTTGAAATTCGGCTTTACAACGCCTACCTCATGTCCAAAGAGATGGAAAAACAATTGTAGAAGCGATTGTATAACCGATACCTGGTATTATAAATGAAGACGGAAGGCAGCCTGACTGAAAAAATGCTTAAAATTAATTACAGTAAAACGGATGTTTGTTTCAGCGACAGAATATTTTCTCTGAAAAACCAGGCTGTTGGTGTGGTTAAAAGTGAAAAGTTCTTTCCTGTATTTGATATTGATAACAGTAAATATGTATTTAAGCCTCTGTCCAGAACCAAACCACTGACAACTCCGTTATTTGCGTATGCAGAAGTATTCTGGTCAAACATTATTAATGAATTTTTTATGCCGGCACCTGTATACAGGCTTGCTGAAATTTCCGGCTATAATGTTCCGAAGTACTATGAGTACGGGACGCTTGTACCGTATATTCTCAAAGAAGACGAAAAGCTGGTAAATCTTCTTGAATTTTTTATTGATAATCCTGATCCGGGCGTTGATATCAGGGATTATGAAAATTACTGTTTACTTTTTTATGACTATACAGATATTCTCGCTTCGCCGAAGCTTGCAGAGTATGCTGAGGAACTTTCTTTTCAGGTCCTGATTTCGATACTTCGTGCCGATCAGAATTATCATTATGAAAATGTTTCCCTGAAGTACGGCAAAAAGATATCTGTCGCCGAACCTATTGACCATGAGTTTTCAACTTTTTTTCTGTTTCCTGATGATAACAGCCTGCATGAGAAATTTTATTATCGTTACATTTCCTCAATGCTTGAAGGAACCTTAAAAAATAATATGGATTTTATAAAGAAAAATCATCCTTCAGTCGTTGCCGGATTTCTCGCGTCCCTTGAAAAATTTGAGGAGTATCTGAACAGCACTCAGCAGCTGCTTGAAAAATCCTTCGACTTCCTCTGCAGTTCCTTCCTGTATGAAGCAGGCATCAAACGTTACAAGGAAATGAATGAAGCAGAGGCTGAAAAAGCAGAAGCAAAGACAGAGCTGCATTCGGTTGATTACGCAGGAATGAATGAGATAATTCGTACTGAAATCCTGTCATCAGTTAAGATTATACAAAAATTACTGCAGCTGGATGTATAATGAGAAATTTCTCTTTTTGTACATGGCTGAGAACAGAACTCAAGGAACAGGCCGCCCATCGGGCGGCCTGTTCCTTTTCTATTTCATAAGAAATGCTTTCAGCATGATAAGGTCTGCGATATCCGTTCTGTTATCCTCTGACATATCTGCTGCTGATTTGTTTATCGCCTCCGGCTGGCCGAGAAGGTAACCGGCGAGGGCTGTGAAGTCTGTGGAATTTACTGCACCGTCTGAATTGACATCTCCGCGTATAGTCAGTTCCTCCGGTTCTTCCCTGCCTGAATACTTCATTGAAGGCTCTTCGGCTTTGTCATAGTAAAAATTGATATAGTCAACTGCGCCTCTGAAATATGCGGCACTGTCTCCGCCTTTGCCGAGAGTACATGAATAATCATTTCCGGAAACGAGTTTCAGCGGGGTAAGTGATGTTTTCTTTTCACTCTTAAGCTCTCCGTTTATGTAAAGAGAGGCAGCTCCGTCCGCAATCTGTATGGTTACAGTATTCCAGACATCCTTTTCAAGTGCCGGTGCGGTGAGAAGTACTGATTCTGAATCAGTTTCCATGCGAAATACTGCATTTCCCTTTTCATCAGACGGGGCAAATGACATTCCGCCGAATCTGAAAAGCTCTGCACGTTCGCCGCCCTTCCACAGAACGGCGGTACTTATCTGAAGCTTCTCTGTTCTGAAGACAGAGTTGTCAATAACCACGTAATCATCTGTACCGTCAAAGTTCAGAACACCCTTTGCTGAGGTTCTCTCATCCTGCCAGACTGCTCCGTACACCCTTGCGTCCGTTGCTGAATACCTGTCCATGGCCCTGAGACCTGTACGGCTGTTAAAGTCATAGCCTGCATTCAGAGGCTCAGTATAAGCCTTTCCCGGTTTGTCGAGCCAGCCGAAGGATGTGCCGGATGACAGTGACTCCTCGTTGGCATAGTCGCCGTCAAGAACAGCAGTTCCTGAATAAACTCCCTTACCGTACAGATAAGCCATTCCTTTGGCAGCTGCGTTGTCCTTCAGTGTAACACCGTCTGTAACAAATGCTTTCTGAAGCACCCTTGCATTTCCGGTAACCGTACATGAATTGCTGACAACTGCACTGTCACCGATAACTGCATTTCCGTCAACTCTTACACTGCCCTGCTCCCAGCCGGAAGGACCGTAAACCCAGCCGCCGCCGAATACAGCTGCATGTCCTCCGATAACTGCATTTCCTGATACAGATGCCGAGCCGCCTACAACGGCTGAATCCTCTATACGTGCGTTTCCGGACACAACCGCACTGTCAATTACCATTGCATCCGGTGATACATAAACTGAATCACTGACTTTCGCACTGTTCGCTACCCAGCCTCCCCCGTTAGGATGAGAGTGACCTGTCCCCGGAGTGTATGATGCACGCTCCACTGGTTCCATGTTTACAAGCTTTATTTCATAAGGATATCTTCTCTTCTCGTCACCGGTTTTATATGACGAATCAGCTTCCTTGTGAAATGCATTTACCCTTTTTACTGTTTTCGGAACTGCCGATACAGTAAGGTACACTGAAGCAGCCTGTTTTCCGAAAATCTGCACGCTCTCTCCGGCACCAAATAGTTCAGAGTAGTCACAGTGATGATCGCTGTATTCTGTAACGAGACATGCCTGCCATTCTGCATCGGGATCATCGGAAAGGCCGTTCAGCTCCACAGTAAGCCACGAACCCGGCTCCCAGTTCAGAGGAATTATATTGATTCCTCCCTGCATAGGTGCTTCCTCGTCCGGAACGGTATAGGTTTTTTCAGCTGTTTTTTCAGGAACGGTATAAACAAGATTCCAGTAAAACGGCTGTTCCTTAAGCTTTTTGCTGAACTCATACTGATATGCCTTCTGGTTTCCGAATTCAAATGCAGCCATTCGCTTTGCATAGTTTCCGAAAATCGTCTGTATATCCGTGCCGAACAGCCTTGTTATCGTGTCCATCGGCATCTCATCCGGCTTTGCCTCGGAAATAATCCTTGATACAGCCTTAGGTCCCAGGCCCGGAAGATTGTCCGGATTGTATGACAGATAAATGAAAAACGGCCACACTTCATAGTAGTCTCTTCCGTGTGGCATACACAGACTGAGATTTCTCATATACGGCTCGAACCAGCAGGTTTCAGTCTTTCCCTCATAGTATTCACTGCCGATATACATCTCACGGAACCAGTTTGCAAGTGACTCCCACCATGCTCCGGTTATTTCCTGGTCAACCCAGGCCTTCTGCTGCATTGTAACAACATGTCCGAACTCATGGGCAATAGTAAGATCATCAAGCATAGCTTCAGGACTGATTATTTCTATACCGTATCCGTCCTCAGAGCTCATGAATGCCCAGCCCTCCGGATATTTGTCAAGGCCTGTGTTAGTAAGATACACGTTGGTCTTGTATTTCTGAGTGCTTTTTCCGTATATATCGACGTTCATGTTTTTCATGCCGAGATACTCGCCGTAGCACTTCCAGAGCTTTTCGTAGTCATCAAGATTTCTCTTAAGAAAAACATCATTCACCTGACCGGTAGTATCGTTGTTTCCGTAAAATATGACAAAGTGCTCGGACTCTGCATAGTTTGCTGTTTTGCAGTAACCCCATTTGTCACGGATAAGATAAGTATCCTCAGCAGCGCGTACAGGTATAAATCCGGCTGCTGACGTTAAAAGTACTGCGGATGCCGCAAGTGCTGAAAGAAATTTTTTCATAATAATTATCCCCCTGTTACAGTAAAGGCAGCCTCATAAAACGTGACGCTGCCTTTTCATAATTATATTGCCTGTTATATTTATTATCCCTTGTATCCCTGCGGATTGTTCTTCTGCCAGTTCCAGAGGTCACGGCACATATCCTCAAGGGTCTTTTCTGTCTTCCAGCCGAGAACTTTCAGTGCCTTGTCAGCATTTGCATAGCTTTCAGGAAGGTCACCTGCTCTCCTCTGGCCGTATTCGTACTTAATCTTCATGTCATTTGCAGTTTCGAACGCTGTAACAATCTCTGTAACGCTGTACGGAGTGCCTGTACCGAGGTTGAACACTTCAACACCGCTGTTCTTTACAACGTACTCCACAGCCTTTACATGGCCCTTCGCAAGGTCAACTACGTGGATATAGTCACGTCTGCATGTTCCGTCAGGTGTCGGATAGTCATCACCGAAGATTGTGAGATGATCTCTTCTGCCGACTGCTACCTGTGCAACATACGGCATAAGGTTGTTCGGGATACCCTGAGGATCCTCGCCTATCATGCCTGATTCATGTGCACCGATCGGATTGAAGTATCTGAGAAGCACAACTGACATGCTGCTGTCAGCCTTTGCTGTGTCCTCAAGAATCTGTTCCATCATTACCTTGGTCCATCCGTAAGGATTTGTACATGTTCCGCGCTTCATCTGCTCTGTGTAAGGAACCGGGTTCTCTTCACCGTATACAGTTGCTGATGATGAGAAAATGATGTTCTTTACATTGTATTTGTTCATGCACTCAAGAAGTGAAAGAGTTGTGTCTATGTTGTTTCTGTAGTAGAGAACAGGCTTTTCAACTGATTCGCCGACAGCCTTGAGTCCTGCAAAATGAATTACAGCATCAATTCTGTTTTCTTCAAAAACCTTCTCAAGCTTTGATGCATCTCTGATATCAACCTCATAGAGCTTTACTGATTTTCCAGTAATCTGTTCAACTCTCTTTACTGACTCAGGACAGCTGTTTGAAAAATTGTCCGCAACAACTACGTCGTAGCCGGCTTCAAGCAGCTCGACTGCAGTGTGTGAACCAATATATCCGGCACCGCCGGCAAGTAATATAACTGACATAAAAAAATTCTCCTTCTGATTTCATGTACTGCTTCTGCAGTATCTGTATTCATAGTATATCACAACCGGGCTGAATATTCAAGCTGATATCAGCGCAAAAAACAAAAGCCGCCACATAAAGTGACGGCAGCGTATATTTTTTAATCCTCAAGTCTGTACTGAAGGCTGTATGCTTCATAGAGCTTGCTGTAATCATTGAGGTTTTCAGCCTTGAACTTTTCAAGATATTCGTGAGTGTCATAAACATCATGACTGAGTTCTATGGTAGCAACCGCAATGTTTGAACAGTGTGCTGCGATACGCTCAAAGTTTGTGAGAAGGTCATTGAATGTAAAACCGTGGTCAAGTGTACATTCACCTGACTGAAGTCTCTTTACGTGTCTGATCTTAAGCTCATCGCAGAGTGTTCCGATAAGTTCATCAAGAGGCTCTACCTTGTGAGCTGTATCAAGGTCATTGTTCACATAAGCCTCGATAGTTGTTACGACTATCTCTGACACAGCTGAAATAACCACATTGAGTTCATTCTGCGCTGTTTCGGAGAACACAAGCTTCTTCTCGTGAATTTCCTTTGAACAGTTTGAAATATTAACCGCGTGGTCACCGATTCGTTCAAAGTCGCCTATGGTGTGAAGCATCTTCATAACTTCACGGCTCTGCTCCTGTGTCAGTTCAGCAGATGTGATTTTTACAATATATGTACCGAGCTTGTCCTCGTACTTGTCTATGATATCTTCCTTCTCCTGAATCTTCTTGTACTTGTCATCAGAATAGTCATAGAGCAGGAAAAATGCACGTGACATGTTCTTTCTTGCTTTTCTCGCCATTGAGCTTACTGCGTCCTTGCTCTGTGCGATGGCAATTGCAGGATGGGCAATAAACTTGTCCTCGAGTCTGTCAATCTCAGCGTTCTCTTCCATATCCTCCGGATTGTCCTTGAAAATAAACTTTACTATCTTCTCAAGCACGCTGATAAACGGGAAGAGGATAACTACTGTTGCGAATCTGAAAAGTGTGTTTACAAGGGCAACAGAAACCTTGTTCATCATCTGGTCCATAAACGCAAAATCCACAAATGCATTTACCGAATAGAACAGAATCGAGATAATGATTACACCTAAAACGTCTATGAGCAGGTATACAAAAGCCGTTCTCTTGCCGGCAACGCTCGTGCCGAGTGCTGAGAGAAGTACCGGAACCGCCGCACCGATTGCAATACCCATAATAATCGGGAAGGCAATCTCAAATGAAATAACGCCTGTAGCGGACAGTGCCTGGAGAATACCTACGGTAGCAGATGCACTCTGGAGAACACATGTTACAAGCATACCGAAAATGATGCCGACGATAGGATTTTTAAATGAAGTAAGAACGCTTATAAAATCCTCATTTGTTCTGAGTTCAGCAACTGAACCGCCCATCATTTCCATTCCGGTCATAAGAATTGCAAAACCAATCAGTATGTTACCTATCTGCTGTTTCTGCTTCTGCTTGCAGAACATCCGGAAGTAAATACCGATAACCGCCACGATGCCGGCCAGTGTTTCACTCTTCAGCAGTGAAAGCCAGCTCGTCGATGAGCCTCCGACCTCTGAAAGACACAGTACCCAGCCGGTAACCGAGGTACCGAGTATGGCACCCATGACTATGCCTATGGCCTGGTTTACCTTCATCATGCCCGAATTTACAAACCCTACGGTCATGATTGAAGTAGCGGATGATGACTGAATTACAGCTGTTATACCTGTACCGAGAACGACACCCTTGAACGGGTTACTTGTAAGCTTGTAGAGAACCATCTCAAGCTTGCTTCCCGCGACAGCCTTGAGTCCGTCACCCATAAGTGTCATACCGTAAAGAAACAGCGCAACTCCGCTCAGAAGAGCGATAATGTTTGAAATATCCATTTTTACCGTTACTTTCCTGAAAATTCAATTTTCAAATGATAAATTATTGTGTCACAGCATTCAGAAACAATTCTTCCTGCTGTATGCCGTACGCAGAGCGCTGATTCAGTCAGCGTATACGCAGAAGCATTAATTTGTCCATATATATTTATATCATATTTTTTTGAAAAAGTAAATTGTTTTTTTTAAAAAAATACGTGATTTTTATGACTTTACTGTGTCCTTTGACCGACGTGAAACCAGCCGTCAGTGAGCAGTGTAAAATCGCCCGTTACTGCATTTACAGCGGATAATATTTAATCAAATATGACGAAAAAAGTATAAAGGCAGTCTCCTGAGAGGCTGCCTGTTCATCATATTACAGTTCAACTCCGTTAAACTTAAGGAGTTCTCTTGCTGTATCGACTGAGTCAACGCCTTCTCTGTTCTTTACAGGTGCGAATTCACGCTGTCTGTCAACTTCAAATGCAAGACAGCTGTCCTGAAGCTTTACCATATCAAGAACCAGGGTTTCGTACTTGTATGCATTAGGCTCCTCCGGTGTTACAGGATTTCCTGATGCATCAAGGCACTTTACCTTCTTGAACGCACGGTGAAGCGGAAGGTGCTTTCCGAGTATGTCGTTGAGCTTGTCGATACGGAAGACGTAGTTGAGAATTACACCCCAGTTATATGAGAGTGTTCCGTCCTCCTCACGTCTTGTTATCATTTCATCTGTCATTTCGTAGTATTCAACTATTGACGGCTTTCCGTCCTCAAGGCACATAACGCCGACACGTTCCTCCGGTGCCGCTTTCGAAACTACCTTTGAGCCGGACTGTTTTCCGGAATCGATAACAGCTCCTATAAATACAGGGTCTGCCATACGCTGGAGTACATTGTCCACGGCAAATACGTTAAGCCACTCTATACTGCACTTCTTAAGTGTTCTGAGCACTCCTGACTTTACCATTGACGCGTACCAGCCGCCGTTTCCGTTAGGTGCTGTGGATACTCTGTCCTTTGCTGAAAGCATAAGCTTTCCGTCTGTGTCTACTGTAGGCAGCTGCTCCTGAACGAAGAAGAACACATTGTCTCCTGAGTAACCGAAGTAATTGTTCTTTTCAAAAAAGTCTCTTGTGTCCCTGTCATTGTCCTCGCTTGTCATTACAAACAGAGGAATCCAGGCATCCGCTTCCTTTACAACATCAAGAAGATTGTTTATAAGGCACTGGAATATACTCAGTTCCCTGTTCACGCCGATGTTGTACATTCCCTTTGGCTTGTCAAATCCGAGACGGCTTCCCTGTCCTCCTGCAAGAAGAACACAGCCCACCTTGCCGTTCTGAATTGCCTTAATGCCTGTTCTGCGGTATGCTTCTCTGTTCTTTTCAGTTTCGCTGAGTGTCATTGCGAACAGAGGTTCGATTTTTCCCCTCTTCTCCTCTGCTCCTGTTTCATCAAGCACTGAAAAGTCAAGATTTTCAATCTGGTTAATCAGCTTTTCCTGATCCGCTTCCGAAAGCTCTGAGTGATACTTAAGGATGTGTGACTGGTTAAGTATCGACAGTTTTTCTGAAATTACGTTTTTCATTTTCTCTCCTGTATGTCTGTTATAGTTTATTTTAGAACTGATTCATGAATTGCAAAGTGTTCAGGCACACCGTTTTTCATAATCAGATTCATTTCGCCCTGGATAAGAGGCAGAAAATATGCTATTGCATGGTCATCTATGTTGTTTCCTGCGCTGTTGATGTATTTTTTAGGAAGGAACTTCTCCTGGTTTGCAATCTTGGATGCGTCGGCATTTTCGATTGAAACTGTGTAAGGCATATCGGAAATACGCTTAAATACCATTACCTTTCCTGTTTCACCCTTAAGTGCACATCTTACACCTGCTGCACCGATGCTTTCAGACTCTTCAATATCTGTGCGTGAAGCAAGATGTGAAGAGCATCTCTGCATTACGTTAAGTTCGATTGAACGTACCTTGCAGCCGATTTCCTCACGTACAGTTTCCTCAAGGTACTTGCCTATGCCTGAAAGATACTTGTGTCCGAAGTTGTCAACAACTCCTGACTGAACTCCTTCAGGAACCTCTATTCCCTCTGAAACAGCCACGATAACGGCCTTGTGCTTTGAAAGCTCCTGTCTGACATCCCTGAGGAAGTTTTCCAGTGAAAACTTAACTTCAGGTACATATACAAGATGAGGTGCCGTTTCGCCAAGGGCGTGAAGCACTGCCGATGATGCAGTAAGCCAGCCGGCGTGACGTCCCATTATTTCAACTATGGTAACTGAAGGGATACTGTACACGATACTGTCTCGTGTTATTTCCTTCATTGTTGTAGCCACATACTTTGCAGCAGAACCGAAGCCCGGTGTATGGTCAGTTATGCAGAGGTCATTGTCTATAGTCTTCGGAATACCGATAACCTTAATATCAAAATTAATGGTTTTAAAGTATTCTGAAAGCTTGTTTACGGTATCCATGGAGTCGTTTCCGCCTATATAGAAGAACGCTCCGATATTTCTCTGTCTGAGAGTCTCAGTGATTTTTTTGTAGACCTCTTCGTCTTCCTGCCAGTCAGGAAGCTTGTAGCGGCATGAACCGAGTACTGTTGACGGTGTCTGCTTGAGGAGCTCCATATCTTCATTTGTCATGATGATTGACTTGAGGTTTATCATATGGTTCTGAATAATTCCCTCGATACCGTTTACTGAACCGAAAACAGCGTCTATCGAAGATTCCTTCAGTGCTTCCCTGTAAACACCTACAAGTGACGCGTTTATCGCGCATGTTGGTCCGCCAGACTGTGCTACAGCAATATTAAACATAAATTTACACTCTCCTGATTTTATTTAGGGAAATGCAGCAGCTGCGCCTCCCGTATAAAAGGCGGTCAAAAGCTCTGTTTCAATTTTAACCGCTTGAAAGCCGGAAAATCCGTTCCCTGGATCAGGACTCTGAAAAAGCCGGCATCTACTTTGATTATACCATAAATACAGAAATGACGCAATAGAAATATTGTCACAGTCATCCCGTTTTTTGCACATTGCACAGAATAAATGTATCTGACAACTGATATTCTGTCGGGTACTTGTATATCAGCTGAATAAATGTTATAATCGTGGAAGCACTGCTTCGTCATGTTTTCCGCATTTTCCCCGGTATATTTGTAAAATGCGGTACCGTATGATTCAGTGAAGTTCGGATTCGCTCATTTCTGAGCAAAATTTACCTTTACAGGAGAAAAATCTATGCGTATTGGAAATATAACACTTGAATATCCGGTAGTTTACCTCATCGCGGTAAATCTGCTTAGTCTTATATCAGGACTGATTAATATCAGGCTTCGCAGGAAAAAGGGAAAGGCCTCCCTTGATCCGTTTGTCATTTTTCTGACAGCCGCAGGCGGTGCTGCCGGAACGGTGCTTTCCTTTTTAGCTGCTGACAGAAAAGCCGAAAAGGAAAACATGATGGTCAGAGTTGCATCGCTCTGCTTTCTTGTTATAGATGTCATAGCTGTACTTGTCTGGAAACAGCAGATAACCGATGAACACCGCTTCTCATTCTGGAAACTGTTTATCAGATACAGGTATCTTCTCTGGTACATCTGCGGCATAAACCTGATTACATTTATTGTATTCGGCGTGGACAAGCTTAAGGCTAAAAAAGAAAAGGAGAGAATCAAAATAACAACTCTCCTTCTGCTTTCCGCTGCCGGCGGTTCAGTCGGCGGTGGTCTGGCAATGCTCATCTTCCGTCATAAAACAAAGAAAAGCTATTTTTCAGCCGGAATTCCGCTTATTATTATCACACAGCTTGCGGTTATTATCTATCTCCTCAACTGCCCGTGGCTTCCGGCGCTTTACAGCTGACAGTTCTCTCAGGGAAACACTGATTAGCAAAAAAAACACAGTGAACAAAGCTTTTTATAGTTCACTGTGTTTTTTCATTTTCTCCAGAGCGTATTTTGCACAGAGGCCGGTAAAAAGGCCTGTTATGGCAGCTGCTGTCAGGAGGACCGGAAGGTAGACAAATACAGCTGTGGTTCTCATCACAGCACAGGCTGCTATGGTCTGCCCGGTGTTGTGAAGCATTGCGCCGGCTATGCTGGTAAGGAAAAGATATTTTTCCGGAACAAAGTTCCTTATCAGAAGCATTCCGGCAAGGCTGAGGGCTGCGCCGGAAATGCTGTAAATAAGGACTGACACGTTTCCTGTAAAAAGAGAGCCAAGAAGAATTCGTGCAAGTACTATCATAGCAGCCTCCCGGGGACGGTATCTGTATACTGCAGCTACTGTGACCGTATTTGCAAGGCCGGGCTTCATCCCCGGAACAGGCAGAAGTCCCGGGATACGGGATTCAACTATAAATATAATCAGCGACACCGCCGTCATAAGCGACATCTCTGTCAGACGTGCGGTGTCTGTTTTTTTATCAGTATGCATAGAAGTTCCTTTATTATATATCAGCTTCCGGAAGACTTATCTCTTCAAACTCGGCTGTCTGCCCCGGTTTCTGGAACTGGTAGGCGGTTTCGGTAATTACACTCTGAGTACCGTTTTCGTCCTCAGTACTCTCCTTGGAGTCAATAACAAGCATTATAAAATATGGGTATCCGTCTCTCTGCATAAGAGCCGCCCAGTTCTTTGAAATCTGATATGACAGAAACAGATTAAACGGAATCAGCACCAGAAATGCAGGATTTCCTATCATGAGAGCCACCGGGAACAGTGTGTTTACCGGGACGCTGAATCTTTTGTTTCTTATCTGGGTAAATGTGAGTATGACAAACACTGCACATGCTGCCAGCAGCAGTACAAACAGCCCCATCTGAGTCTGAGCCTTAAGTCTTGCTGCAGCCATAGAAACCGAAATGAATATCATTATCGCATTAAGTCCGCAGAATGAGAGAATCTCCGCACGCAGAGTGCGTTTTTTTATTCTGCTCAGACATATCTCCTGATTGTAGCGGTCCCCCTCCTCATACATTTCGGAGTTAAAAACGGTGTACTGCCCTGAATACATGATTTCAGGGGTTATAAATCTGTATTTTCCGTTGCCTTCAGGTGTGACTGATTTTTCTGATGTGTTTATTCCCATGTGCTTCCCCTCCTCAGATATGGTTCTGTAAATTGCCCGTAAATCTTTTTTTTGTGTTTACTGTAATATTATATCATATTATTCAGACAATTGAAAATACTTTTTCTTCCGGACAGTACAGAAAAATCAAATATAGAAAAATGACATCAAAACATGTCAGAAACTTCACACTTTTGACAAACTTTTATTTTAAAACAACTATTACTATTATACCATTGTATAATCAGAAATTATGTGATATAATATTGTAGTGAACACAAATACAGTATTATGCACATCCGGTGATTCTGTCAGCACTGTTCATAATATGCTGAGTTTAACGGATAACATTTTCCTTATATATTCGTAATATGCAGATTAACCTTAGGGTTTACTGTACTGTGTTTCATATTTAATATGCTTTTACCACATCTCTTATAAAAAAGAACCGCTCTGCGCTGCCGCACAGAGTGGTTCTTTTTTTCTTATGACTTCCGCACAGTTTCCCCGGAGAAACACAGATGAGGTATTTTTCTGCCTCATCTTTTGGCACAGAAAGATTTGTTGTATGTAATGAATAAGGATGGTCAAAATCATCATAGTCAATAACTGTTTTGGGTGTCAGGTAATTAAGCATTTCCACATCTTCACGACTAGCTAACCTGTTAGTAATAACATCCCGTTTCCATTTTTGACATTATCCGAGAAGCATCCTGTATCGCGAACGCATTTCTGCAGGTGTACCAAGCTGATCCATTACCTCATCAGCAGTCATGTTCTGAACTGTCATAAGAAGCCTTATTGAATTTTCCGCCTGCATATCGGACTGCATACTGTTTTTCTGTGCCTGTTCTGCATTATTTTTTGCCTGTTCGGTTTCTTTTTTTGCCCGTTCGGCATCATTTTTTGCCTGTTCGGTTTCTTTTTTTGCCCGTTCGGCATCATTTTTAGCCTGTTCGGTTTCTTTTCTGGCACACTCAGCATCATTAACTGCTTTTTCTATTTCCTTACGGTCTTCTTCTTTTGCCTGGTTATACCCCTGCCATACAAGATTATTTTCATGTACCTGTGTTACATATTCCTGATTGAAAAGTACATCC
>JAZUIH010000027.1:0-6856 GCA_045642145.1 Oscillospiraceae bacterium
GGTATAATGAAAGTGAGGTAAGAGAAACGAAATCTGTGATGGCGATTAAACGGAAATCACAATATTTAACTTCGAAAAATTCGAATATATCACAGAATTACAGTTGCAATTAAAAACAGAATATGATATAATATATTAAACGATTAAGAGGTGATTCGGATGAACGAAAAAATCATTTCATTACTTACAGACATGAAATCAGAGATAACTGATATTAAGTCAGAAATAACCGGGATGAAGTCAGAGATAACTGATATGAAGTCAGAGATAACTGATATGAAATCGGAGATAACTGAAATAAAGTCAGACATTTCTGATATGAATTTAAGACTTTGCAACGTTGAATCAGATTTGTCTGAGGTAAAAACAGAGCTTACAATAGTAAAAGAAGACGTAAATGAACTAAAAACAGACGTAAGCGTACTGAAAACAGACGTAAGTGAATTAAAAACAGACGTAGGCATACTGAAAACAGACGTAAGTGAATTAAAAACAGACGTAGACGTACTGAAAACGGATGTAGGTGAATTAAAAACAGACGTAGGAGTACTGAAAACGGATGTAACTGAACTTAAAACTGATGTAAAATCAGTAAAGCTCTATCAGGAGAATGTTCTGGATAAAAACATACAGCTTCTTGCTGAAAATGTTTCTTCAGCAAATGAAAGACTTGTATCTATTAACACAGACATTACTGATCTTAAGGATAACCAGGTAATTGATGATGTACTTTCACAGTTAAGTGCTTCGATAAAAAGATAATAAAATGCCCCCTTAACTTATCAGGGGGCGTGTTTATTCACAGGTTTGTCAGGAAAACGAATAATTACAGGAATAGTGCAAATTAAAAATAAATTCAGAATTCTGCAGAAAAATTTCAAACCTTTTGAATTTTTTCCTGTGTATATATATGAGAGGATCTTTTCAAAGACTACAGCAACAGAGAGGAGAAATAATATGACTGAAGATTCAGAGCTTCTTGACATGTTTGTCAGACGCTCGGAAAATGTATTGTCCCTGACCGCAGAAAAATACAGCAGATACTGCCACAGCATAGCATTCGGAATTCTCGGAAGTCATGAGGATTCTGAAGAATGTGTCAATGACACACTGATGAATGCATGGAACAGTATACCTCCGCATATGCCGCAGAAGCTTTCCTGTTTTCTCGGAAAAATAACAAGAAATCTTGCACTGAATATTTACGATAAAAAGCACACAGCAAAGAGAGGAGGCGGACAGACGGCCTGTGCTCTTGATGAACTTGCAGAGTGTGCTGATATGAATTCAGAAATCGAAACAGAAGAAGAGAGAAAGCAGATACGTGAAGTGATAAATAAATTTCTGAGAGAACAGAGCGATGTGAGAAGAAATATTTTCATTCAGAGATACTGGTACCTGATGAGTATAAAGGAAGTTGCCTTTCAGCAGGAGATGAAAGGCAGTCAGGTAAAATCAGTACTGTATCAGATGAGAGCAGAGCTTAAAAAGAGACTTGAAAAGGAAGGACTTTTCTGAAAGGTGATAAATATGAAAAAGAACAGGGAATTACTTAATATAATAGGCGACATTGATGATGATATGATAGAAAAAGCAAAACCGGATACGACAAAGAAAAAAATAAGCGTATGGCCCGGAATTCTTTCAACAGCAGCGGTTCTTGCTGTTATTGCAGGACTTCAGTACAGATTTGTATTCATGCCGCTTGCTGACGGCAGGAAGAATAATATACCTGCAGGAAATGCAGTAACTGAAGCAGCTGAATCCCGTCCGGTGACTTCTGTGCAGACTGTTCCGGCTGACGAATGGAAAGTAACCGAACCAGCTGAATCCGGAATAAAAACTTCAGTGAGGACTGTTCCTGCAGACATGTGGAAAATGAAAAAAATCAGAACAGGTGATGAAAACAATATTGTAAGAGAGCTTTATACCAGAGATGACGGAAATCTCTGGGTTCGATATGACGGAGTATATTCGTCCGGTTGTATGACGGCAGAATATGAAGGCATCAGATATGATTTCAACGGAATTATTGAAGGAAGCGTTCAGAACGGTCCGCTGAATGTATGCGTTTCAGATGACCATATTTTCATTCATTATGCAAATGGGCTCTATTCAGCTGAAAAATCCAGTCCGGATAAGGTTTACAGTGTATCCGGAGAAAATTTTTACAGTGAGATGAATCTCGGCGGAGAAACACGTATGCTCGGAGCTGACACTTCAGGAAATGTATATACGCTTAACAGGGAGTATTCCGACAGGGGTATAGGGTTCCGTCTTTTCTGCTATTCTCCTGATTTGAAAATCCAGTACCGGGAAACAAGTCCTGTATTTGAAATGGATTCTATATTCAACGGTGATGTGATTCCGGGTATTTTTGATACGGCAACCGGTTTTGATGAGATTCATATTACAGACAGTAATCTTGAAATCACATACGGCGGAAACTGCGTAATCAGATACAGCTTTGAGAGCGGTGAATACTCCTCAGATATGAATTTTGAAACTGAATACAGGGAAGTTTCAGCTGAAAACGGAGTATACAGAAACGGATGGTATACCGAAGCAGAAAACGAAAACGGCGTTAATACACTGAAAATGTGTACATACAGAATTATCGACAACGCAGACAATCATGACCGTACTGAAGACGGCAGAAAAATCTTCACATGCTTTGATACTGAAGCTTATGCCGGCAGTGAAGAATTAATGAAGCCTTTTTCACGTTCAGAAAACTATGACAGAAACGGTAACAGGCTTTCAGATGTCGAATACGGAAGTGAAGAATCAGACAGTGAAAATACAGAAAAATATAATTTCAGTGATGCACCTGAGACCCTTGCAGCATCAGGATTTACCGAAGACAATGTTTTCGGACTGTCACCGCAGAAGGACGGAACACTTGTTTTTATATCTGAAAACTCACTTTACATGGCTGACGTCAGCGGAGAAGTCACAAAAATATGTATGTTTGACCGTGAGTACATTACTTCTGAGAGAATTGTAAAGATTGACGACACCCACTATGCGCTTCCTTCGTCATCATTTGAAAGCAGCAGAGATCATTTCTGGATACTTGAAAAACCTGAATAAGACTGCTTAAATAGACGTTGACTGCAGTTCTTAACTTATAGTATAATTATAGTGAACGCAAAAAAGTTTTTTTACGTTCACTATAATTTTTTATTGCCCTGCGCATCCGCAGACACCGTTAGCGGATGCGCAAACCGGCTGACTGTAAACGCTTTTATTTAATGTGTTTACAGTATAATGAACGCGATTGCTGTAATACAGTAATCATACAATACTGAACGGAGGAAAACCAATGATTACAGGTGTGCATCTTTACGGACTGCTTGAAAATGTCGTGGCAGATGAAAAGGAAATACTTAAAACAATATCGGAAACCGGAGCTGACAGGGTGGAGCCGTGCATCAGTCTTTCAGATGACAGCTGTGCACTGCCGTTCTGGTCAGCAGAAAAATTCGGGGAAATATTTCCGTACATTTCAGAACTCGGACTCGAAGTAGTTTCGTGCCATATTCAGAGTGACGATATTTTACGTGATACAGACAGGATTATAATGCTTTCGGAAAAATACGGTATCAGAAGCTTTGTAGTCAAGCTCCCGAAGGAATTAACAAAGGAAAATCTTCAGGAAACAGCATTTGCGTGGAGAAATGCTGCAGACAAAATCGCCTCATGCGGTGCGGAGCTTCAGATGCATAACCGTAAAGCAGATGCGGAGACAAAAATAAGCGGACGGACAGCATTCGAATATATGGCTGACATCTGTCTTGGAAAGGTGAAAATTCAGGCAGATACCGGCTGGCTTGCAGCAGGCGGAGAGGATCCGGTGAAGTTTCTCCTCAGGAACAGTCACAGAATCGGTTCCGTTCATTTCAAGGATTTTGTTAATCCTGGTATTTCCGAAAAGGACGTAAACATAGGTGAGGGAACTACCGATACCCAGCTGATAATGCAGTTTGTAAGAGCTCAGGGAATACCTCATTTTATTGATCAGGATACCTACACCGACTATGCCTCTGACCTGAAAAAATCATATGACTACCTGACTGATGCCGGTCAGCAGCGGGAGCACACTGTAAGCTATCTTAATATTTATGATACAGTCACAGGAAAGACAAAGGTAATAAAGAAGTTTGACGCGGTTATTGAAGCACCTAACTGGCTTTCAGGGTCAGACAGTCTGATTTACAATAAGGAAGGACATATATACCGCTTCAGCCTTAAAACACTTGAGTCTGAGCTTATAGACTCCGGTATCGCAGACCGTTGCAACAACGACCACGTTGTATCTGCAGATGAAAAGCGTATTGCTGTAAGCAGTGACTTTGAAACCGAAGCCGGAGGAGGTTCAAGAATTTTCATTCTTCCGACTGAAGGCGGAGAGGCTAAGCTCATTACTCCGAATGCACCGAGCTACCTTCACGGCTGGTCTCCTGATATGAAGGAACTGGCGTACTGTGCCTTCAGAAATCATGACGGAAAAAATGCAGTTGACATTTATACCATACCGGCCGAAGGCGGAGAGGAAAAGCGACTCACATCTGAGGGATTCAACGACGGTCCTGAGTATTCACCTGACGGAAAGCATATCTGGTTTATCAGTACACGTACAGGCCTTATGCAGGTATACAGAATGAATACCGACGGAAGCGATATCAGACAGATGACATACGAGGACCAGAACAACTGGTTCGCCCATATTTCACCTGACTGCAGAAAGGTGGTAAACCTTGCGTACCGCAGGGGAGATTCCCATCCTGGCGAGCATCTTCCGAACATGTACGTTGAGCTCTGGATGATGAACTACGACGGCTCCGGCAGAGAAAAAATCATGGAATTTTTCGGCGGCCAGGGCTCACTCAACGTAAACTCATGGTCATCGGACAGCAGATACTTTGCCTTTGTAAGTTACGACATTGAGTGCTGATATATATTTACAGTGAATAAATGGCTTAAGGCCGGTCAGTATAAACTGACCGGCCTTAATGTGGTATTAATTGATTAGCTTATTAGCCAAGGAGATTTCTTAACTTGATAAGGTCAATAATTGAAATCTTACCGTCACCGCTTAAATCAGCAGCAGTCTTCTGAGCTGAAGTAAGTGTTGTCTTGCCGACAAGAGCTTCCATAAGAGTTACGATATCTGTTGTGTTTACAACACCGTTAGCATCCACGTCACCCTTTACTGCTTCGTTCTGTGGTGGTGTAGTAGTTGATACCGGAGGAGCTGAAGTTGTAGTAACAGCAGGTGGTGTTGATGTAGGAGTCTGAGGTGTTACCTTTGAAGTGTCAACTGCCATAACAGCTTCATATGCCGGCTTAGCCTTGTATCCTGAACTGAAGAGGAGAGGATTGTTTTCTCTTCTCCAGCTGATGCTGTCGTTTGTTCCCCATACTGTAAGAGCAGGGATCTGATCAGCATGATCAACTGCCATCTGGAATATATCAGCGAAAAGCTTAGCCTGTGTGGTGAAGTCAGAACCACATGTGATATCAAGTTCTGTAATCTGAACTTCAAGGCCTGTGCTTAAGAATTTTTCAAGACCTGTCTTGAATACTGAAGCACTCGGATAGCTGATATCGAGGTGTGACTGCATGCCGATACCGTCGATTACGCCTTTTTCCTTGAGCTTCATAGCGATATTGTAGATATCGTTTGTCTTTGCAGGGATATATTCGTTGTAATCGTTGATGTAAAGCTTACATCCTGCAGGAGCATACTGTCTTGCATATGTGAAAGCATTGATGATAAATTCATCATTGTTGTCGCCGTATACCTTAGTCCAGCCTGAGTTGCTGCCAGGACGGAGTCCCCCGCCGTCATTAACGAAGAGCTCGTTACATACGTCGTATGCATAAACGTTAAGCTTTGGATATTCCTTGGCAAGAAGATCAAATGTATCCTTGATGAAGTTCTCAAGACGCTGGTTCATGATGTCCTTTGATACATAAGCACCACCTGACTGGAAGTTCTCCTTGAAGAACCAGTCCGGAGTCTGGCTGTACCAAACGAATGTATGACCTCTGAGTGCGATGCCGTTCTGTTCGCAGAACTTAAGTGTAGAAGCAGCACGGTTGAGTGATACCTTTGCACGTGTATTGTCAGAACCTGGTGAAAGAAGAGCATCAGGCTTGAGTTCGTTTTCAGGTGTAATTGAGTTGAAGTGCTTCTTGATGAAGTCAGCACCTGAATTAAGCTCGTTAGGGCTTACTGAAGTACCCATCTTGAAGCAGTTAGCAAACTTGCCCTTGAGTGAATCAGATGAAACCGGTGGAGCAGATGTCTGTGAAACAGGAGGATTCTGAGTTGTTGTTGATGTAGGTGCAGTTGTCGGTGTTTCAGCACCTGTGCCTGAAATCTTGATGTCATCAACGTAGAAGTTGATAAGATCCGCAGGGCCGTCTGACTCAGAATATGCTGTCTGAATATAGAGTGAGATATTTGTTGCACCTGAAGGAACCTTTACTGAACCGCTGAGTTCAGCCCACTTTCCTGCAGATGTTGTTATATCAGTAACATTGTCGTAGTTTGTAGTACCGTTAAGGTCATACTGAAGACCGAGAGTAAATCCTGCTGTGCTGTAATCAGAGTTGCTGTATGTAACATATGAAGAAACATCATATGTACCGCCAGCCTTGAGTTCTGAAGAAGCATTCTGGATACCGTTCCAAGAAGCAGTTCTTCCTGTTACAGCCAGTGACTTTGAGCCGCCGTGCTTCTGGTCGCCTGTGAGACCAATCTTAACGCTGTCACCGCGTGCTGTCCAGCCGCCTGCTGAGCTTTCGCAGTCTGTTGCAACACCTGAACCTGCAGGTACATCTGTCA
>JAZUIH010000028.1:0-29847 GCA_045642145.1 Oscillospiraceae bacterium
GCAGTCAGATTTTTCGTCAGACTGTATAAAAACGACGCAGGCATACTATCGTATGTCAAGGAGTTTTTGTGCTGGATGACGGAAAATATGCAAGCAGAATGTGCGTCAAGTCGAAGACGTGATTTAATCAGTGTTTCCCTAAATTATATCACTTTTCAAATCCAGCACCATACTCAAAACTATACGAAAAACGGAGGATTGTTAAAATGAAAAAAAATGAAAATTCATCAGGCTCAGCGTCTCAGTACATTGGAATTGCTGTATATGTTATTGCTTATCTGGCTATATGGTATTTCATAACATTCCGGCTTCAGGCACTTCTCGGAATGGACAGCAGTGCAGTTGTTCAGGGTGGTCCTGGCGGTCCTGGTGGTCAGGGCGGTGGTCCGGGAGCAGCTGAAGCAGCCCAGAAAATCGCTGCCGAAATGCAGAGAAAACAGTCGATTCTTTCATCAACTTCAGGTGTCTGCTCACAGCTTCAGGTACTTCTCTCGACATTTATCGTGCTCGGCGCTCCTAAAAAGGGATATATATCAGCTATACTCATGAACCTTGTAGGACTTGTTTCATGCCTCATAAAGGTATTTGCCTTCAACGTTCTCACAAGCCTTCCTGGCGTTATCATCCCTGTATCAACACTTATTCTCGTTACTATCATCCAGATCTTCTCAAACAGAGTAACTCAGAAGAATGCAGAGCTTGTAAAGAGCTACGAACAGCTCATGGAAACAAACCGCGTAATCAGGGACAAGGACGAAAAGCTTTCATACCTTGCATACTATGATGTACTTACAAGTCTTCCTAACAGACATCTCTTCATCGAAAAGATTGATGAAACAATCGTAAACAATTCAAACATGCCGTTCACTGTTATCCTTGCGGATATCGACAACTTCAAGTTAATCAACAGCACATACGGCAGCTCATCAGGTGACGTTCTTCTCGCTACCTACGCTGAAAAGTTCAAGACACTCTGCGGCGATTCTGTATTCCTCGGAAGAGTCGGAGGTAACGAATACGGATTTATCATCCAGGGCAACATGTCAGAAGCTAATATTCTTAACTTCATCGAAAAGATTCAGAATATTCTTTCAGAACCTGTTCAGGTTGGCAGCGACATCATTTCAGCAACTGCAAGCTTCGGTATTGCTTCATATCCGAACAACGCTGTATCATCATCAGAAATTCTTACATGCATCAACAGTGCTGTTACATACGCTAAGTCAAACGGCAAAAACCGTCCTTGCTTCTACGAACAGTATTAATTATTGTAAACGCATTAAATAAATGTGCAAGGCAATAAAAATAAATTTATTATGGTGAACGTAAAAATCTTTTTTGCGTTCACTATAACTACGGAAAGGTAATCAGAACATGGCAACTAAGGAAATACGCGAAAAAAAATCATCTCTTGATATAATCGGACCTCTTGTGTACGCGGTTATATTTATAGCAGTCACAATACTTCAGGCAAAAGTCAGAGAGCTCGGCCCGAGCGCAGCTGTCATTCAGGGTATATGCAGTCAGCTGCTGCTTCTATTCTCTGCCTTTGTTGTTGTAGCTTTCCCGCGTTTCGGATACTATGCAGCAGTAGTTGTAAATCTGTTCGCATTCGGCTCAACACTTATGGCAACGATAAGAACAGCAGGTCCGACAACTGCTATTACTGGTGTTCTTTCATCAGTATCAACAATTATTCTTGCAACAATAATCTTTATCTTCTACAAGAGAATAATCAAAAACAACCAGGAACTTACAGAAGCCAACATCATTCTCAGAGACAAGGATGAAAAGCTTACCTATCTTGCTTACTACGATATTCTTACAGGACTTCCTAACAGACAGCTCTTTATTGAAAGAATCGATGAAGCAATCGGAACATCAGCACCATTCACTGTTATTGCAGCAAATATAGACAACTTCAAGAACATTAACAATGAGCTTGGAAACAATGCCGGAGACGCTGTTCTCTGTTCATACTCAAAGAAACTCAAGAAGCTCTGCGGCAACTCAATATTTCTTGCAAGAATCAACGGTGATGAATTCGGATTTATCCTTTACGGCACCGAATCCGAATCCGGTATTATGAACTATATAGACACTATAAGGGAAGTTATTTCCGAGCCTATCAAGTTCAATGATGTTAAGCTCAACATTACAATGAGCTACGGTGTTGCACTTTACCCTGTAAATGCAACAGATTCAACAGAAATGCTCAAGTGTGTCAGCAGTGCACTCTATGTAGCAAAGAACAACGGAAAAAACACACAGTATTTTTTCAATAACATGATGCTTAGATAATATCAGGACAGCTGTTCTGTCCGGACTAACGAAAGGACTTTTTTGTATGGAAATATCAAAATTATACGAAGCTGCTGCTGACAGGCTTGAAAAAGCAGTCGATGCATGCGGCAAGTCAGACATTAATCTTTCTTCTCTTACAGTTATATCCACTGTAACCGGAAACATGTACAGCGGAATCAACTGGAAAACACTCAGCGAATCTTTTGAAGAAGAACTTACATGTTCTGAAGATGAAGCTGTCTGCAGGATGCTTCTCGCCGGTGAATCCGAAATCGAGCATATTATTACTCTTGATCCGGCATCAAAATTACCGGTTAATCCATGCCAGAAATGTCTCGAGCTCATTATCAGAATCAATCCTGCTAACTGCGGATGTAATGTAATCACCGGAAAGAATTCAAAGGTGATACTCACATCCATAAACAGCGAAATTTCCGAATATGCAGAAAAAATCAAGGCTCAGCTTAAGATGAGTGATGGTACACCTGCAGCTGCTGACAGCACAGCAGCCCAGGCTCCTGAAGCACCTCAGGCAGCAGCCGGTGTACAGGCTCCATCAGAACCTGAAGGCAGTGCTTCACACGCTGGTATCGATGCTTCCGGTCTCCAGATGATTTTCGACGACTGGGAATCTGCTGAACCGGCTGACAATGCAGCTGACAGCAAGCCATTCAGCGCAAGCTCACTTACAAGCACACAGGCTGAGGTTATCAATCAGGTACAGAACATGGCCGGAAATCCGGCAGGTTATCAGCAGCAGAATACAGCCGGCGGCGGAAACAACAATAACATGTACGGCGGTCAGCCTATGAACGGCATGTACCAGCAGCAGATGAACGGTATGTATCAGCAGCAGCCTATGAACGGTATGTACCAGCAGCAGCCTATGAACGGCATGTATCAGCAGCCTATGAACGGTATGTACCAGCAGCAGCCTATGAACGGCATGTACCAGCAACAGCCTATGAACGGTATGTACCAGCAGCCTATGAACGGCATGTACCAGCAGCCTATGAACGGTATGTATCAGCAGCCTATGAACGGCATGTACGGTAACAACATGTATCAGCAGCCTAACAACGGCGGAAGAGCAAGTCTCTACCTTAACAACCAGAATCCTGCCGGTCAGCAGAGCATGTACGGTAACAAGCCTGCTTCAGCAAATTCCTCAACATACATCAGCAAGCTTCAGGCTCCTGTTTCTCCTTCAGTTGCCAATACACAGTCTGTTTCCGTATATGGTACAAATATCAATGAAAGCGACAACAACGCTATCTTCAAGGACAGACTTAACAATATCCTTAATTCATCAGGTTCTGACAAGAGCAAGGCTGATGAAACAGATATCCGTGAAGCCATGATGGCAGCTACTGAACGTAAGAACGCTGCAAAGAAGAATATCAAAAAGAACTGATATTAGTATTCTTTAGTAAGCCATTTAAAACTATATTACCTGTTACGGGGGATGCAAAGTGTATTTGCATCCCCCGTATTTGTGTTTATTATCGTTTGTTACAGTGAACGGTATAACAAATGCAGCTTTCACCGGAGAACAATCCAAAAGCAACGTTATAATTAATGAAGGCTGCGGCTGTCACTGGATGTGAAAGTAAAAACAAAAAAAGTGAACGCAGAGTACGTTCTGCGTTCACTGTATCTTATTGATATTATCTGTTCCTTATCAGTTATTGTCTTCTGCCTCATCAGTAACAGGCGGAGGTGTAACTGAATCAAGGCCCTGAGCCTTTTTGAGCTTCTCCTTCTTTGCGAGAGCAGCCTTTTCAGCTTCTTCAAGAAGCTTCTTTTCGTTTCTGATCTGTTCTGCTCTGGCTCTTCTCTGGAGCTGCTTTGCTTTTTCTTCTGCTTCTCTTATAGCAGCCTTGTTCTTGTTGATATCAACCTGCATCTGAACATTAATCAGATTTTCCTCGAACATTTCCTTTTCAAAAATAATCGAAACGGAGATATCATCACGGCTTCCTGCATTTGTTCTCTTTACAAAGTTCTTGTTGATTCTTGTTTTGAGAACATCAATATCAGACATCTGACTTGCGAGAAGGCAGTTATACTCTTCAAAGCTCTCTCTGTTTGAGAATGAAGTATACAGACCGTCAGTTGAAAGTATAATAGCCAGCGGCTTCTCAAAGCTGTAAAAATAATTGAACATCTTTATAGCGTTTGAGTTACAGAGTGAAGATGTGAGGTTAGCCGGACAGCTTTCATCATCTATAATAGGCATATATGCTTCGCCGCACTGCTTGATTACAACAAGGCTTCCGTCACCGAGCTGCATACCAAAACAGAAATCATCAGTGAGTACTGATACTATAAGTGTTGAACCATAGATGGATTCAATCTTGATAGCGGACAGTTCCTCGTCTGTAAGTTTTTCACGTTCTTCCTGTCGTACAGGATTGCTTTTGTAATGACTGTTTACAACGTCATACCAGTTTTTGATAATATATTTCTGAAGCTTTGTTATGAGATGTTCAGGATCATCCATGAATTTTCTCTTAAACTCAGCAGGATCAGAGCAGTATTCATCAATTGCCCTGATTGCAACTTCAACTCCGGCCTTTGAGCCGAAATCACTTCTGAAGTGCTTTTTGCTTCCGTGTCCGTCGGCAACTGCTGCAACAGCATAAGTCTCTGTTGTTTTATAAGCTGCATAGTCCTGACACACAGTTTCAGATTCAACGTGACTGGCACCGCGAACTGCTTCGCTTAATCCGATATACATTGACTCATCCCCCTTTTCTTAAAATAATACATCATAGCTACTACCAGCCTGTATCAAATGGAACATCCTTAGGGAATTCGTCTGAGTCAACAATGTTTTTAATCTGTTCAGCAAGCTGTTCCTGCTTCTTGTCAATAACGTCAATGTCGTTAAGATCTCTTAATACGTCATCAGCAAGAGTCATACTCTTACTTCCGATCTGTGAAGAAGTAACCGCAATCTTCTTGATGAGCTGAGCAAGCTGTCCGCCTGAATAAGCGTGAACAACTGTATCAGGAGATGTTGTAAATTCTGCAAGCATATCATCATTTGCTTCCTTGCCGATACCAAGTGCAACCTTAAGGCCGTATCTGTACCAGCTGTTTACCTGAAGCTTTCTGAGACCAGCCTTGTAGTCATCAGTCGGATAACCGTCAGTCATAAGGAAAATAACCGGCGCAAATGAAAGTGAAGGTGAGTTGAGGAACTCTGTTCTTGAGAGCTTTCTGTTAAGCTCTTCAAATGTCATACCAAGGTCAGTAATGCCTCTTGCCTCAAGTCTTGCCCATTCAAATTCTTCAACGGAAATCGGTTCAGGATACATCCATGCGCAGCCTGTTGAGAATGTGAGAACAGCAATCTTGATATCTGTGTCTGCTTCACCGATGCTTCTTATTTCAGGCATAAGCTCTTCCATAGCTGTATTGAGTTCGCCCATTTTTGTTCCCTTCATACTTCCGGAAGTATCAATAAGGAAAAATATTACGAGACTTTTTCTTGAAACGCCAGTCGCTCCAAGCGGATCGTCATCATCAAAATCTATTAATTCTCTTGCTTTAGTGCTGAAATCTTCCATGGTAACTTAATACCCCTTTCTATAATTCAATATTTACCCCGCCTATATCTGCTGTAACACCTGCCCAGAGAGGGAATCCCTTTCCTGAAACAACTTCATGAGCTGAACCGTCAGGCATTTTTACGTTCCATACCTTGTCAGACATGTTCTTGATACCAAGAACACCCTTCTGAATCTTGTTTTCAACAATTTCCCCTACAACTGTGCTGAAATCATCAGAGCCCGGAACGGCATCACACATATATATTTTTCTTCCTACGTAAATAGGAGTTCTGTAGTCACGGTTGCTGAACTTAAGTGTAGCATACTTTCTTCCGCATCTTCTGCATACGAGAGTGTTGTTCTCAGCCTCGTCATATGCTGAAGTAAATGTGGTTCTTCCGCAGTAGCACGGGAGAATTTCTGAACGAAGTCTGATGAAAAGCTTCTGCCATTCATTTTCGATAATTCTCTTGTTAGCCTGTGAAATACCTGTTGTGAATGTGAAAGTAAAAGCCTGTCTTATGTAGTTAGGATAAATACCCCAGAACTTGATTACATTATCATGAATACCCTTTACAGGACGGTTTGTATCGTTGTTCGGATCGAAAACGAAAACCGCTTCCTTTCCGTAGTGCTTGAGTTCAGCTGTTTCTGTAAGACATACTGTCTTTACTACCTTTTCACCTTCAAGCGGATCGCCTCTGAACAGAAGCTTGAACAGAACAACTGCAAGTGAATACTTGTCTGTCTGAACATCAGGACGGCAAACGCCTCTTACGATTTCAGGAGCCATATATCCAGGCTTGCCGCCGATACCGAAGTTATATCCGTCCGGCGCGATATTGTCACAGTCACATACAAGCACATCACCGTTTGAAACGTTGATAAAGAAACCGCCGTCATTAAGATCCTGGTAGCTCTTTCCGGCTCTGTGAAGCTGTCTGAATGCGTTTACTATGTTGATAGCAGCTGTAACAAGTGCATTAAGATTCTTGAACTGAACAGTAACTCTCTGTGCCTTTCCTGTAGAAGGGTCAACCTCGAGCTTGTACATATTAAGAATATCAACAAATGAATCGTACTCCGGCGGTCTTAATGTCATAAGATATCCGAAGCTGTCATTAACGCCCATCTTTGTAAGATACTTAGGCCAGAGGAACTTGTCGCTCGGAGGACCGTCCTTGATATTTACCTCAAGATTTTTTCTGAATGCCTGAGGATCGCGCATTTTTTCCATGTCATACCACTTAAGAGCATACTTAAGATTATTGTATTCAACAAGATATACGATACCCTGTCCGCCGCGTCCAAGAGTACTGATTACTTTCAATTCTCCGCCGTATTCCATAGGAATAGTCTGGCCTGGCTTAAACTCTACCATTTTTTATCATTCCCTTACTGTAAAATTTGCATAAGTATTATTTATTTCTGATGAATTCGAAGTGAATTCCGTTAGTCATACAGAATTTGTGTACGTATGAATTTTCGCGGCACTGTATTGTGATTGCCGGACACATTGCAAAGGCAGTATCTGAAATATACTTGATAGTGTCAGGAAGCATTACATCCCTGAGCGTCTCGCATCCCTGAAATGCAGCATCTCCGATACTTGAAACTGATGAAGGAATAATGATATCCTCAAGATTGATACAGAAAGCAAATGTGTCTTCCTCAATAGCTGTAACTCCCCACGGAATCTCTACTCTTTCGAGTGAACTGCATGAGATAAATGCACCTGATCCGATTGCTCTGAGAGACTCAGGAAGTGAAACTGTACGAAGCTTCTTGCATTCTGAGAAGGCATATTTTCCTATTGCCTGACATGTTGAAGGAAGCTTAACCGTCTTAATCATGCCGTAGCCGTCAAATGTAAGATCACTTACTGAAGTATAGCCTTCAGCAATTTTAACATTTGGAAGAATCTTGTATCGCCATGCATCTATCGGTCTGAACGGCTTCTGCTTGATTTCCTTATCCGATGCATTGCCGTTTCCGGAAGCGGCAGGTGTCTGTACAGGTGCCGGAGCGACCTGTTCCTGTTTGATTTCCGGAGTGAAAGGCCATCCGAACATGTGTGTGAAACAGTCAAGAACAAATTCTGTTGCGATAGCAGAAAGGAACATATCATTGAGCATGTACTCCCTTGCCTTAACGACAGAAAGCTTCTGGTCCGGTTCATCAAGCATCTGAGTTATAACGTTGTTGTTGATAACATTCTTAATGAGCCTGCGTTCTTTTTCAAGATCAGGCATGTAGTCATTCAGAAGACCTGTAAAGCGTTTTGAATCTCTGAACAACTCAACCCCGTGTTCTTCAATAATTTTCTTAAGTGCAACCTTGACTTCATCTATATTTTCAAACTGACTGTTCATATTAACCTCCCTGACAATGATTATATTATAATAATTATAGCATAAAAAGTAATTGTTTGCAATAGTACATTAGTGAAAATGTATAAGAATTCAGTTGTAAGTGGTCACAAAGTTGTTATGTTGCTACTGTGTATTTTAATGAAAGTTGCATTTTGAGCCCTTATAAAAACAGCGTAATGTTGACAAGAACATTATGCTGTTGTATAATGAGGATATAATCCGCCTGACAGGAATTGAACCTGCGCACATACGGTCGGAGCGTATTGCTCTATCCACTGAGCTACAGGCGGTTTTAGGCTACCTATTAATTATATCAAAAAGTGTACTTTTTTTCAACCCTTTTTATATTTTAATATTACTTTTTATTAAGGTGGATTTTTTGCATGAATGATGCAATATACATTATAGTAACACAGACAGGAACTATGATTGCAAAGATAATAAAGTTTTTCACCAGAAAGCCGTACAATCACAGTTCGATTTCCGCTGACCTGTCACTTTCAGACATGTACAGCTTCTGCAGAAACTACTCGGGGTTTCCTCTTCCTGCCGGATTTAACCGGGAAATAGTCGGCGAAGGTACCCTCGGTCTCTTCCCGCATATTCCATGTGAAATATACAGTCTCCCGGTTACTTCGGAACAGAAGGAAAATTTTAATAATATTTTAAGCCATTTTAAAAAATACAGAAAATCATACTCATACAACATTCTTGGTTTCTGGTCGATTCCGTTCAGGCTTCATATCGAAAGAAAGAACAAATTTGTATGTTCACAGTTTGTGGCTCATATCATTGCCCAGTCCGGCATGGAGCTGACAAAGCCTGTGTGTATGTATTCTCCGGAGGACCTCAGGCATCTTCCGAATGCCACTCTGGTATACAAGGGTGAACTGAACAATTACTACAGATCACGTCTGCTTTCTGTCAGCAGCACACCGGGACTTCCTTCATAATATGAAAAAAAAGATATTTGTATTATTTCTTCCCTTTGCGGTGTTTGCAGCCTGTCTGATTGTTTCTGTAGTTTTTCTGAGATTCATATCTGCAGTACACTATATTTGTCCGGTATATCTTTTCACCGGATTTATCTGTCCCGGATGCGGCGCAACACGGGCTCTCAGTTCACTTCTTCACTTCAGACTGCTCGAATCCCTCAGGAACAATCCGGTGATAATTGTATTATGCATATGCATTACAGCCTGCTATCTTCAGCTGTTCTGTGACACCTTCGGAATCAAAGTCAGAATTATTCCTGAAAACAAACGTATACTGATTGTTCCGGGAGTGCTTCTCTTTACGTACCTTATAATCAGAAACTTTATACCTGAACTTCAGCCTCTTCCATAGAAGAGGCTTTTTCAGTTTCTGATATTTCTGAGTATACACCGGTCATATCTCTTCTGCGCCCTGATAACAGCCGGCCGGGTTCATTTATACGGCACACAAAAAAGCACGTCACATGCTGCGGTGATACGCAGCTGTAACGTGCTTTTTTTGTTAATCCGTCATTTACTTACAGAATAATTATCAGATTTACAGGGGAGTTTCTTAACAGCCCCTATAATTTTCACAAAAGAGTAAATTATTCCTTCATTGCATCAATCTGAGCGCTGTACTGTGTGATGAGCTGATCCATAATCTGTTCAGCGTCTTCATCAGTGATAACACCGTCTTCTACCATCTTTTCGAATACAGGCGGAATAGTACCGTCTTCCTGGTATTCTTCAACATACTGAACCATGTTTGTACCAAAGTCCACGCAGTCGCCAATGTATGGCATTACAGGAGCCATGCTGATTGCTGTCATTACGCTTATAATGAGTGTAATGATGGAAGTGATGAGACCTCCTATGGCAAGTCCTCTGCCGTTCTTACCCTTTGCAAGTACTATGATTGCAAGAATAAGGCCAATAATTGCGAAAGGAAAACCTATGCAGCAGCAAAGTATACTGAGGATACCGAATATAAGAGCTGCAACGGCCATTCCCTTTGAACCGTTTGATTCGTTCATCTGTTATTTCTCCCTTTTTAATTTATTTTATATCAGAACTCATATTCGCATAATCTGTCAAGATCATACGGAGTCCGCTGATATACGCAGTAATTGAGCCAGTTTGAAAACATCAGATTAGCATGTCCGCGCCATCTGAACAGTGGTTCGTTTTCAGGATTGTCATCAGGAAAATAATTATACGGTACTTTGATATCAAGCCCCTTGTCCCTGTCTCTGAAATACTCCTGTGCAAGAGTGTCACGGTCATATTCACTGTGTCCCATAATAAAGTACTGTCTCTTGTTTTTATTGCATATAATATAAATGCCTGACATATCGGACTGACTTGTAATATTAAGCTGTTCCACCTTCTCCACATCTTCGCGTCTTATCTCAGTGTGTCTTGAATGCGGAACGAAGAATTCATCGTCAAATCCCTTGAGCAGCATTGACTGCTCCCTCAGTACCCTGTGCGGAAATACTCCGAACATTTTTTCAGAAAGCGAATGCTTCGGAATACCAAAGTGATAGTACAGACCGGCCATGGCTCCCCAGCATATATGCATAGTGGAGTAAACATTTGTTTTAGACCATTCCATAATCTCACAGACTTCCTGCCAGTAATCCACATCCTCATAACGAAGGTGTTCAACAGGTGCCCCTGTAATTATAAGTCCGTCGTACTTATTGTTTTTTACGTCACTGAAGGTTTTGTAAAACGTATTCAGATGGCTCACCGATGTGTTCTTTGAAACGTGTGACTCAACGTGAAGGAAGTCCACATCGACCTGAAGAGGAGTATTACTCAGAAGTCTGAGAAACTGGGTTTCAGTTTCGATTTTCTTTGGCATAAGATTAAGTATCGCTACCTTAAGAGTTCTTATGTCCTGATGCTCAGCAATATTATCTGGCATTACAAATATGTTTTCATCAAGCAGAGTTTTGTAAGCCGGAAGGTCTGTTGAAATTCTGATTGGCATTTTGTTAAACCCTCCTTAAATGTCATTGCGGCTGCCGCCGCTTCCGTGCCTGCTTTAAGCCTGCACAGAACAATATCAATAACATAACAGGCGAATTATAAAAATCCGCCTGTCGCATTTTGAAGTGAAAGCCAGAATCAGTCTGACGTTCACAATGATTAACTTGTTTTCACCGACCGGAAATCAGAGCATCATTATACCGGATGAACCTGCTTTTCCTTGTCAGAATGTTTTCCGTCAACGCCGTACTTTTTATTTCTTCTCTTTTCAAAGAACTTAACAGCAACCTGACCGAACTGAGCATAGCTGAGAACGTCTTCCTCCTGCTCAACCCATTCTGCACATTCTTCACGGATTGTATCAAGCTCAGGCTTGAGGAGATCTGCAGGACGGCAGTCAATCGGTTCAGCATCGCCGATGATTTTCTTTCTGAATTCAGGATCAATCGGAACAGGTGTCTTACCGTATTCGCCTCTTACAACACCCTTGAATTCCTTAGTAACAGTCTTGTATCTTTCACCTGTGATTACATTGAATACAGCCTGTGTACCGATAATCTGTGATGAAGGTGTTACAAGCGGGATGCTTCCGGCATCCTTACGTACTCTCGGAACTTCCTGAAGAACTTCTGTAAGCTGATCTTCCTTGCCTGCCTGCTTGAGCTGTGAAAGAAGATTTGAGAGCATACCGCCAGGAACCTGATAGATAAGAGCATTTGCGTCAACTGCAAGCATCTTAGGATCGATAAGTCCGCTTTCGATATATTTCTGTCTGAGCTTCATGAAGTATTCACGGATTTCTGTGAGGAGCACGAGGTCAAGACCTGTGTCATACTCTGTTCCCTGGAAAGCTGCTACCATTGATTCTGTAGGAGCGTGTGATGTACCGAGAGCGAGAGGTGACATAGCTGTATCGATGCAGTCTACACCTGATTCAACAGCCTTGATCATACACATTGATGCGAGACCTGATGTGTAGTGAGTATGGAGCTGTACAGGAATGCTTACAGCACCCTTGATAGCCTTGATAAGCTCTTCTGTTTTATATGGTGTAAGAAGCGCAGCCATGTCCTTGAGACAGATAGAGTGTGCGCCTGCTTCTTCAATACGCTTTGCGTAGTCAATATAGTAATCTGTTGTGAACACATCACCTGTTGTGTATGAAATGGCAACCTGAGCATGGCCGCCTTCTTTTCTTGTAGCCTTTATTGCTGTTTCAAGGTTTCTGATATCATTTAAAGCGTCAAAGATTCTGATGATATCCATACCGTTAGCAACAATCTTCTGTACAAAATATTCGAGAACGTCATCAGCATAGTGACGATATCCGAGCATATTCTGACCTCTGAAGAGCATCTGAAGCTTTGTGTTAGGAAGATTTTTCTTTAAAACACGAAGTCTTTCCCATGGGTCTTCGTCAAGGAATCTGAGACATGAGTCAAATGTTGCACCGCCCCAGCACTCGATTGAGTGATATCCTACCTTATCCATCTTTTCAAGAATAGGAAGCATGTCCTCGAGTGGCATACGTGTTGCAAGAAGTGACTGATGTGCGTCACGGAGGACAGTTTCGGTAATTCCAATTTTCTTAGCCATAATAAACCGCCTTTCGGGAAAAATTACTGAATTGTTGCAAGAGCGTCTGAAGCGTTTACTGTGTCGCCCTTCTTGGCAATTACGCTTGTAACCTTACCGTCACACGGAGCAACGATATCGTTTTCCATCTTCATAGCTTCGAGAACCATGAGAACCTGTCCCTTGGTAACAGTATCGCCTGCACTAACCTTAACATCAAGAATGTTGCCCGGCATAGGTGCTGTAACCTTTGTGCCTTCGCCGACTGCAGGAGCAGGTGCTGCTGCAGGAGCCGGAGCAGGAGCTGCTGCCGGTGCAGGGGCTGCCTGAGCAGCCGGTGCTGAACCGTCTGTGATTTCTTCTACTGCAACGTCATATGCTTTACCGTTTACTGTAATATTAAATCTTTTCATAAAGAACTCCAATTCTCCGCAGATGTGGATTTTATAATGAAGGAATTATTTTACTGCGGGAAAATAATCCGTAATAACTCTTAAAGAGGGAGATTGCTGTGCTTCTTAGGAAGACGTGAAACTCTCTTTCCTGAGAGAATTTCGAGAGCTTCTGTAATTCTTGCTCTTGTCTGGTCAGGTGTGATAACCTCATCAACACCGTTTCTGTATGCAGCCTTTTCAGCAGTTGCATTTTCAGCGATGTACTCTGCAGCAAGTTCATTTCTCTTCTGTGCGACATTTGAAGCCCCTGCGAGCTTGTCGTGCATAAGGAATTCAACTGCTGTAAGCGGGTTGAGAGGTGAAATAACAGCGCTGTTCCATGCAAATGTAAGATCAGCATTTGCACCCTTGCTTGCAAGAGCTACGAATGCAGGACCAAATGCATTTCCTGTAATAACTGTTACCTTTGCTGTTGTAGCTTCAGCGTATGCGCCGGCAAGCATTGTCATGTTTCTTACGCTGCCTGCAGCTTCCTCTTCACCGTCAAAGCCCTCTGTATCAACTACTGTTACAACAGGGATACCGAAAGCATCACATGTTCTTACGAAACGTGCAATCTTTGCTGAGTCATCTGCTGTAAGTCTGTCTTTCGTTTTGTTTGTTGCAGCGATACCGATTGTTGAACCTGCTGCTGTTGCAAGTGCTGTGTATGAAGCTCTGCCGAAGCCTGCGTAAAGTTCAGTAACTGAATCAGCATCTGCTATATTGTTTACTATATCAGAAAGTGTGCTGCCTGATGCGTATGCATTTTCAGCGAATTCATATACAGGTACAGATGTAAGGTTGTTTTCAGGAATAAGTCTTAAAAGTTCCTTTACAGTCTGCATCGCTGCTGTTTCATCATCACATACAACTGCTGCTGTTCCTGCCTTTGAAGCATCACATGCTGAACCGGCACCGTTAGGAGCTGCGAAAAGCTCAGCATCCTTTGTCATAACAACAAAGTCAGCAGAACATGCGAGCATTGCTGCACTTCCTGCACATACTCCTGCAACGACTGAAATCTGTGGTACAACACCTGAAACTGAAGCTGCTGTTCCGATCATTTCGCCGTAGGCACTGAGTGAATCAACAGTTCCGTCAATAAAGGCACCGTTTGAATCATGAATACCTACTACAGGTCTTCCTGTCTTTGCTGCAAGTGAGTAAAGCTTTGAAATCTTCTGTGCATGAACAGTTCCAACCGCACCGCTGTTTACTGTACTGTCCTGTGAAAAGGCATAAACAAGCGAACCGTTAACATAGCCGTACGCTGTAACAACACTTGTAAGGCTGTCCTTTTCCACTGATAATGAGCCTACTTCTGTATAGACACCGTCATCAAACAGAGCTGAAAGTCTTTTACGTGCTGCACTGTCTAAATTTTTCTCGATCTGCATATAAAATTCCCTTTCTGAGATATTGATTTATTATATTTTCAGCGACTAACAGACACTGTCTTCTGTTAATCAAACATTATAATCATAACATATTTTATTTTTTTTTGCAATAGTATTGTTCATTTCTTTGTTTTTTTAACGCATCTTACTTATCTTCGCCAAGTGCGTTCCTTATTGCCCTTAATTCTTCAGCAGTAAGCTCACGGTATGTGCCCGGCTTAAGCATTCCGAGTTTTACCGGACCTATGCTTATTCTTCTGAGTCGCGCAACTTCAAGTCCGACTCCCTCACACATTTTTCTTATCTGACGGTTTCTGCCCTCACGTATAGTCATGAGAAGCACCACTCTGCCCGGCTCCCTTGAAAGAACGTTGATTACAGCCGGCTGTGTTTTGTGTCCGTCAATCTCCATTCCTGATGACATGGTTACAAGCTGTTCATCCGTTATGTCAGGACGAACTGTAACACGGTATGTCTTTGCAAGGTGTCTGCTCGGGTGCATTACGTTGTTGGCAAAGTTGCCGTCGTTTGTAAAGAGAAGAAGGCCTTCAGAGTTCTTGTCGAGTCTTCCGACCGGATAAACTCTCTCCTCAACACCGTCGAGAAGGTCTATAACGCATTTTCTGTCGAGTTCATCGGAAACGGTTGTAACATATCCTCTCGGCTTGTTGAGCATGAGATATATGTAGTTTTTCTTCTTAGGTCTGTATAGTCTTTCACCGCAGACGGTTATTTCGTCCTTTACACCTGCCTTGTCTCCGAGCTTTACCGGATGACCGTTAACTTTAACCTTACCCTTCAGGATATATTCTTCGGCCTTGCGTCTTGAACAGTAACCGCTGTCTGCAATGATTTTCTGTATTCTGACTGGTTCCATATAATCATTCCTTTCATCCGCAGGTTTGAATGGCAAATGGTTATTTATCTGCGGTTTAAATATCCATACATACATTTTTAATTATATCATGCGGTGTATTGTTATGTCAATCAGTATTTTGCGGTAATGCATACTGAAAAACGCGCTTCTGACTTATAAAAAAAGAGCCGATACCAGCGTATCAGCTCTGTATTGTTATCTTGTCTTGCCGTAAAGCTCTCCCTGTTTCTGAAGGAGATAGGCACATATCTCATCCTCGCTTCCGTTTGTTCCGGTAAGACGTGCAATATAGCTCATCTGACCGCCTGAAGCCTCTGAACCCCTGCGGATAACCGTACACCCTATATCCGCAGCATTTCTTCTGCTGAGTTCAAGTCTGAAGTTAAGCTTTGTTCCCATATCAAAGTGCTGCGGACTTGTAAACTTAACTCCGTTTATGCTCATGTTTTTTATAGTTATTTCGGCGCTGTCAGACCTGGAAGTAAAACCGTTTTCATACACGGCACGCACCGTCATGTTCATATCTACTCTGAATGTCTTGCGGCGCTCCGATTCAACCAGACACACCGTCTCTGTCAGTGTCAGTGTACCGAATGAATATGTGTACACCTTTCCCTCAATTACTCTCAGACCGAGCTTTGAATTGATAATATTTACCTTCACTCTGGTGCCGAATCTGACTGACCTGAAAGCCTTTCCTTTTATATGGCACTTTACCCTGTCCGGTGAAACCGCAGACAGTCTTGCTGTGGTTATAAACGTATTTTCTGATGTTTTTATTTCACAGAGTGAACCTTCGTATTCGCGTGGAATAGTCGTTCCGCTCATAATCAACCTCCGG
Source organism: Oscillospiraceae bacterium (assembly GCA_045642145.1). Classification (GTDB taxonomy): domain Bacteria; phylum Bacillota; class Clostridia; order Oscillospirales; family Ruminococcaceae; genus HUN007. The sequence goes on from JAZUIH010000028.1 coordinate 16,333, forward strand.
TGGAAAAATCAGTTCATTTCATTTGCCGCCTTAAGAAGACGTGCATAGATTGCCGCAACAACCTCATAGAGGTCCGGCGGCACCGTACTGCCTACTTCAAGCATGCACATAAGCGATGCGGCACTGTCATCACGGTATACTGGTATACCGTTGTGTTCAGCTATCTCGATTATTTTGTTCGCTATCTCGCCGTATCCCGAAGCAATTACCACAGGAGCAAGATCCCTGTCTGTATTGTATCTTAAAGCAACCGCTTTGTTTTTATTAGATTTTGACATTGATTCCTGACCTCTTGATTGAAAGACCGTCAAACACGTCAACCAGTGAGCGCGCCTGTTTTAAAGTTTTTACATTGACTGAATTTATTTTGTAATCTGAAAAGTCAGCACATTTTCTGAGATCCTTCGCTATGCTCTGAATATAGTCTTCAACATCCTCTGAGCAGTACACCGCCAGGTCAATTGTGCTGTCCCTGACAAACAGTTCAGTCTCCATTTTTCCGAGATTGTCCATATCGAATACTATGAGCATATGTATCTGTCTCGAAACACCCTGATATCCCGGTTCCGGCTCCTCGTCCGGATCAATCCATATCTCGGCAAACGAAGCAACATCCTCATACTCAACAGGGATGATAAAATGGAGCAGCGGAGTAAAGTTACTCGGTGAGGAAAGCATGCTGTGAATAATGGTCTCAACGCTTTCGGAATCAAGCGATTTTATATCCTCGCTCTCGCTCTGCAGTCTCAGGATATCGGTTATTATGTTCATAACCCTCGAATCGGAAAGCTCTTCCCTCTGCTCCCTGTTTTCGTAGTATGCCAGATGATCATAAAGAAGCTGAAGAAATTCTGACTTATCCCCCTCCTTAAGCATCGTCATAAGATAGTTTACCGACGATGTCAGGAAGTCAGGATCGTTATTGTATCTTGAAATGTTGTATCTTATCATTGATATAAGGCGTTCAGTCTGCGTATTGAAAAGAACGCTTCTCTCAACGTCAGTAAGCACTGACAGCGCATCTGACTTAAGTGAGGAAAAATTTTCTTCCGCATCATCCTGAAGGAAACGCTCTGATACACTCATGAGTGCCGCTGAAATTTCCCTGCTCGGTTTCATCTGCGTTGAAAGGAAACCAAAGCTTGCGGACAGAGCTCTCATGATATCAGTTCTGCTTTTTTCACTGTTTACAGCCTTTAAAACTGAAATAACAGCCTTTTTGAATTCCGGACTGCTGTTTTCAGCAAGTACGTCTCTAAGAAAATCGAAAAATTCGCCCTTGAATGCAGTGGATGAGTTTTCCTGATTAATCATCTCATCTGCTATTTCCTCCGGTAAAAGATTGAGCTCGGAAAACAGCTGCTGCATCTCCTCAGTAAGGGAGCCGTTCTGCATAGGAATCAGCGCAACTATATCCATCATCATGAATATGTTTCTCATGTATCCTGCAGTTACCTGCGGATCTGAGAGAAGATTCATGAAAATAGCCGGTCCGCGCTGGTTATGAATATCTCCGTTATGCTGACGAAGCAGCTCTGAATCCGCCAGAGTCTGCTTGACTCTGGTGGTATTCTGAAAATCTACACGTTCAGCCTCTGCCGATTTATGCTCCGACACAGGCTGAACAATGTTCCGGTTAGTTATTGGAGCAGCAAATTTTTCGATATTTGCCATTCTGTATTATCCTCTTAATGAATTTACCAGCTGCTCTATCTCGTCTGATGTTGTAACTACCTTTGATGAAAACTGGTACGCTCTCTGGGCAACAATGAGATTTGTCATCTCCTGAGACAGCTCAACATTTGACGCTTCGAGTGAACCCTGGTATAAAGTATAGTCCGCACGGCCCGCTGCCTGTGGCTCACCTGAGTTTTCGCTTACGAGGAAGCTTCCGCCGTCAGTTCTTATGAGTCCGTTCGGATTTGAAAATGTAAATACTCCAAGTCTCGGCTTAACAGTATCAACATCAACTGTATTTGTCTGCGGCTTGTAGTCAAGTCTGATTTTCTGGCTGCTCTGGTCAAGCACATACTTGCCGTCTGCATTTACAAGATAAGCTTCATTTCCCTCGATGCTGATATCAAAGGAACCGTTTCTTGTATATTCTATGCCGCCTGAAGCATCCTGTACAGCAAACAGTCCGTCGCCTGCTATAAGGAAATCAAGCGGATAGTCGGTTGACTGGAACTTTCCCTGAGTAAAGTTAAGGTCATCGTTCCAGAGTCTTACGCCGTTGCCTTCCTTAACCTTGTCGTCAGCGGGAAGCTCACGGTTTATATTGACATCCATATTGTTGTTTATAAGTTCACGGAACTCAGGAATTGTAGCCTTGTATCCCACTGTACCTGAATTGACCACGTTGTGGCCTATGATATTAATGTCGTGCTGATATGCTCTTAATCCGGATGCACCGGTGTAAAATGCCTTATTCATAAAAATCCCCCGTTACTGTCAGCTTATGCTGGAAATGCCAGCCGCCTTTTCGTTTATTTTGTCAACCATTTTCAGTGCTGAAGCACATGCCTGAAGTGCTCTCTGCGCTTCTATAAGACCTGTGTACTCTTCGTTCATATCAACGTTTGACTGTTCAAGGTGATTCTGGTATACAGTTGTAACATCCATAATCTCCGCATCTTCTGCAATGAACATTCCGTTGTCAAACTTTTTTATCGCTGTGCCCTCGGCCGGTGCCGTTACAAGGATTCGGTCAACGAACACCCCGTCTGAATTGTAAACCAGTCCGTGCGGTGTTACCGAATAGTCGGAACCGCCAACAAGGAGGTCACCGTTTCTTCCCTGAACACGTCCGATTCCGTCAAGAACGAGATAGCCTTCGGCATCTATATTGAAATTTCCGTTACGTGTAAGATATGTGCCGTTGTTTCCGGCAATATTAAAATATCCTCTTCCGACAAGCGCCATATCATAAGGATTCTCTGTTTCCTTAAGATAGCTTTCGTCAAAAATAGTTTCTACTTCTTCTGTATATATTGCAGGATCGCCTTCGCCTATTCTGTTGTATTTACCATTCTCAAATCTTGTAAGAAAATTGTGCTCATAGGTTTTTGTAACCATTCTCTGGGCTCTGTAGCCTGCTGTCTGGTTGTTGGCAATATTATTACCGATGATATTTACATTTCTCTGCTGATTGAGAATACCTGAACCTGCTGTGTAAAAACCTGATAACATATACTATACCCCCTGTTAATTAATGTAATCCTCCATAACCGCCTTTATCTTCATAACTGCCTTTGAGCTTATCTGTGAAACTCTCTGTATGCTTACCTCAAGCACCTGTGATATTTCGCTGAGATTAAGATTTTCAAAGTAATACAGTGTTATAACCAGTCTTTCTCTCTCGCTGAGAGATTCTATTGCCGTCCTCAGCTTCTCCCTCATTTCATTTCTGAGGAACTGCTTTTCAGGCGTAGTGTAGTCGCTCGTTGCAGAGTCAAGAAGCGTTCCCATCTGATTTACGTTCTGTATGAGCTCCTCAAATGAGAATGTAACCGATCCGGCCACTTCATAATTGTACTGTCTCAGCTTTGTTACCGTAATACCGAGACGGGCCGCAAGCTCATCCTCGGACGGTTCGCGTCTGAGCTCAGTACAGAGATCTGCACGTGCGTTGGAAATTTCCTTGGCTGCGGTTCTTACTCTTCGCGGAATCCAGTCCTGCTTTCTTACAAGATCAATGACGCCGCCGCGCACTCTCATAAATGCATATGACTCAAATTTCATTCCCTTTGAGCCGTCAAATTTTTCTATACAGTCAATCAGTGTGATTATTCCGTGATTGACCATATCCTCAGTCTGAGCATAACCCTGTGCAAGGCCTCTGAGCTGCATTGCTGCTGTTCTGGCTATATAGCTGTAATTCATTACGAGCTCATTTCTTATTCTGATGTCTCCTGACTGACGGTACTGCGCCAGGAGTTCAGCTGCTTCCTCTTCGGTAAGCCTTGCTTCCGTTTTATCTGATACACTGCTCAAGAATAATCACCACCTTACGAATTATCAGCTGAAACTGCTGCACACAAACCGCACATAAAACGTACGGTTTATCAAAGCACTATTGCTTTACGCAGCTTATATGGCAATATTGCCAAGCGCCTGTATCTGAACCTGTGTGTCTATTTCACTGAATGATAAAACTACTATATTAGGATAGAACTGATCAATAAGCTTCTTGAAGTAAACTCTTACGATAGGTGATGTAAGAATTACCGGAGTCTGAACGAGTTCCTTAATCTTGTCGACCTGCTCAGTAGTCGCTGTGATAATCTTCTGGATGCTCTGCTGGTCAAGTGCAAGATACGAGCCGTTGTCAAGCTTCTTGACAGCGCCCATAATCATATTTTCAACACCCGGATCAAGGCTTATTACCTTCATCTGGTTGGCTTCTGTGAACTTGCGTGAAATTGTTCTCTTCAGTGACTGTCTTACGTATTCTGTAAGCATGTCGGTATCCTTGATTTTCTGACCGTAGTCACCGAGAGTTTCGAGAATTGTCTCAAGATCCCTGATAGGTACATCTTCCTGAAGGAGACGGCTTAGAACCTTCTGAAGGTCACTGACTGTAACCACTGAAGGAACCGTGTCGTTTACTATTGCGGAATTTGTCTTTTTAAGATTCTCGAGCATATTGTTTATCTCTGCACGGTTAAGTATCTCATATGCGTGGGATTTTATAACCTCAGAGAGATGTGTTATGATTACTGAAACCGGGTCAATAAGTGTGTATCCGAGAAGCTCAGCCTTAACCTTCTGCTCCTCGCTTATCCACTTGGCCTTTATACCGAACGCCGGTTCAATTGTTTCTATACCGTCAATAACATCCTCCTGTTCTGACGGCGCAAGACCGAGATAGTGGTCAACAAGGATATCGCCTTTGGCTACCTCCTCGCCCTTTATACAGATGGAATACTGGTTAGGATTGATTCTGCTGCTGTCCTTGAGCTGAACAGGAGGAATAATCATACCCATCTCCATGGCATACTGTTTTCTGAACATTACTACACGGTCAAGAAAATTACCGCCGCTTGATTCATCAACAAGAGGAATAAGGCTGTAGCCGAATTCTATTCGGAGCTGCTCAACATTGAGAAGTCCGTAAAGGTTGTCGATGTTTCTGTAGTATGCTGCCTCACTGACAATTTCTTCTGAAGGAAGTCCTTCATCCATAATTCCCTGTTCAGGTACCGGTCCCTTCTTTTCCTTTCTGATAAGCATAACGCCGCATCCGATAAGAAGTGCGGAAAGCAGTATAAGCTGTACCGGAGGGAATCCGATAAACATAAGAAACAGGAGAGCTATACCTGAAATTATAAGTACTCTCGGCTGAGAGAGAAAAGTTCTTTTGAAGTCTTCATTAAGCTCATCTTCAGCTGATGAACGTGTTACTATCATACCTGTTGATACAGATATGAGAAGCGCAGGAACCTGCGACATCAGACCGTCACCTACAGTTGCAACGGAATACACCTGAAGAACGTCCTGAACTCCGGTCATTGCGCCGATGGCAAATCCGCCTACAAGGTTGATAACAGTAACAACAATCGACATGATTGAGTCACCCTTTACGAACTTGGAGGCACCGTCCATGGCTCCGAAGAATGCTGATTCACGCTGAATCTTCTCACGGCGCTTCTTTGCCTCGTCCTCGGTAATTGTACCTGCGTTGAGGTCGGCGTCGATAGCCATCTGCTTACCAGGCATGGCATCAAGTGTAAATCTGGCTGATACTTCGGCAACTCGTTCAGAACCCTTGGTAATTACAAGCATCTGAACAAGAACTATGATAAGAAATATTACAAGACCTACTGCTACATTTCCTCTGATAACGAACTGTCCGAATACCTTAACTACCTCACCGGCATATCCGGCGTTGGTAAGAATCGAACGGGTCGAGGAAATATTAAGTCCCAGTCTGAAAAGCGTGGTAATAAGAAGGAGTGTAGGAAATATTGAAAACTCCAGAGGCTCCTTAACATACATGGACATCATCAGTATAACAAGTGAAAGTCCGATCTGGGATATAAATAAAAAGTCAAGAATTGCAGTCGGAAGTGGAATGATAAGAAGAAACACTATCAGCACCACGAATGCAGTGACTATGTTGTTGGTTAAGTTTGCAAATCTTTTCAAATCAGTTCAAATCCTTTTCCTTCAGGCTGTAGATATGAGCAAGAACCTCAGCAACAGGATTATAGAACTCCTTCGGGATCTCCATACCGATATCAACAGCGGCGTAGAGAGCACGGGCAAGAGGTATATTTTCAACTACAGCAACTTCATTCTTCTCTGCTGTTTCTATGATTTTCAGAGCAAGATTATCCTGACCCTTTGCTATTACAAGAGGTGCTCCCTGCTTTTCACGGTCGTACTTCAGTGCGACTGCGAAGTGAGTAGGGTTCTTGATAACAACGTCTGCCGAAGGAACGTCCTGAAGCATACGTCTGTTAGCCATTTCTCTCTGCTTCTGTTTAATTCTTCCCTTAATCTGCGGGTCACCTTCGATGTTTTTATACTCTTCCTTGACTTCCTGTTTTGTCATTCGAAGGTTCTTAATATACTGAAATCTCTGATAAAAATAGTCACCTACTGCTATAGCAAGAAATGCAATAAGTACTTTTATTATTATATCAGAAATTACGTTTGCTGTAAATAGTGCAACGTCTTCAATTGTACTGTCTATTAATTTCGGCATTATGTTCAATTTATCGCGAATTGTTATGTATATAATGCCAATGAGCAAAATGATTTTCAGTACAGATTTCAGTACTTCTATAAGACCTTTCAGAGAAAAAAGTTTCTTTATTCCCTGAACAGGATTCATTCTGTCAAATTTAGGCTTCAGCGACTTGAAATTTACAAGAAGCCTGGTCTGTGCAAGAGTGATTACCGCTCCCGCAAAACCGACTATAAGCAGTAAAGGAAATGCCGCTATCGCATATCTGAGAGAATACTTTATGTACATATCCTGCAGGTCTGAAATACTAAGCCGCTGTATCCCGGATACATTTCCTATCTGGTCTGTCAGAACGGACATTACCTGGGTCTGTACCAGCGGATACAGAAGTTTCAGCGAGAAGAAGGATACAACAAGCGTTACAGCAATGGTTATTTCCTTACTTTGGGGAACATTACCTTCCTTTCGGGCGTCCTCAAGCTTTTTCCCGGTAGGCTGTTCGGTTTTTTCTCCCGAAGATTCTGCCACAGCAATCCCCCCTTTTTTAACCGTTTAGGAACTACGAAACAAGTACTCTAAGAGCCTCGTTCATATAGTCGAACATAATAATGATATAGTTTTCAACAAATACAGTTATAGGACGGGCAAGGATAAACAGCATCACTATTGCCAGAAGTATTTTGAACTGCATGTTAATAACGAATATGTGAATCTGAGGAATGAGCTTCATGAGAATACCCATGCCCATCTCAAGAATAAACTCTGCTGCGACAAACGGAAACGCAAGTCTTACAGCAAGTGAGAAAATCGATGTAAATACATCGATTCCGAAGGATGATGCTGCATATATGTTTATATTTTCAGCGCCTGCCGGAATGAGTTCATATGAATCCACCGCTATTTTTATAAGAACCAGATGACTGTTGGTTACAAAAAAGTAGGCCATATAAACAAGATTTATAAGATTTCCCGTAAAAGCAGACTGAACACCTGTACCCGGGTCCATAACCTTTGCCATGGAAAGTCCGAACTGCATGTCAAGTATATCGCCCACAAAAGCAAGCATGTAGAAAAATATATTGAATATACATCCGAGCAGCCATCCGACAGCTATTTCCCTTATTATCCCGAAAAGGAGCTCCGGTGTACTGCTGTCCGCAGGAAGCGGAACAAGAGGCGCAAGCATAAGCGTCGAAAAAAACACTATGCCGGTTCTCACCATTGCAGGGATATTGTTTCTCGCCATTATCGGGTTGAAGGCTACTATGGCCGCAATCCTGACAAAAACAAGAACATAGATGTACAGATTGTCTATTATAATACTCAGTTCTGTCAATGCCGCACCTACATTCCTGCGATTTTATCAAAAATCATTGTAAAGAATTCACTGATTATTCTTATCATCCATGAACCAAGTACAAGAAGCATAAGTGCTATTACTATTACCTTAGGAACAAACGTGAGAGTCTGCTCATGAATCTGTGTAGCTGCCTGAAAAATTGCCACAAGAAGACCTATGACAATACTGGCAATAAGCACCGGCGCTGCAAGTTTAAACGAGGCGTACATTGCATTCATAAAAAGATCCAGAACATCTGCCTGAGTCATACAGTTACACCTCTTTCACTAATTAAAACTTATTATAAGTGATTCTATCAGCAGATTCCAGCCGTCTGCGACAATAAACAGCATAAGCTTGAACGGCAGTGAAATCATCGCCGGCGGAAGCATCATCATACCCATCGCCATAAGCGTGCTGGACACGACAAGGTCTATTATCAGAAACGGTATATACAGGAGAAATCCGATAAGGAACGCTCTCTTAAGTTCACTTGTTATAAACGCAGGTGTAATGATAAAAAGACTGAGGTCCTTAAGCTTTTCCTGTGAATCAAACTGTTCGGAGTCTATCATCTCCTGGCTGTCAGCCAGTGACATAAACATATCAAGGTCTTCATCGTAGACCTGCTTAAGCATAAATACCTTCAGAGGCTTCTGACCTTCACTCAGCGCCTCCTCAAACTGTATCTTCCCGGCTTTGTACGGATCATATGCATCTGTTTTTATCTGGGAAAAAACAGGAAACATAATAAAAATCGATATGAATATCGAGAGTCCGGTTATTACCTGATTCGGCGGTGAATTGGCAACACCCATGGCATTTCTGAGAAATGAAAATGATATAACCAGACGGGTAAAACACGTCATCATCATCAGAAATGTAGGAATCAGTGCAATAAAAGCGAGTAAAAACAGCAAATCAAGCGTACTTGAACCACTGTCAGCCACGCCTGAGTTTAAGTCTATTTTTATTGAAGGTGAATCTGCGGAAACTCCGGCTGAAATATAGCCGGACAGCAGTATCATTATTGCAGAACTCAGAACAAATCCGGTTCCGAGTTTCAGTATTTTCTTTTTTGAGAGAACATTACTGTTTGTTTTCTTCATCACTGTTCTCCTTGTGCTTTAGATTTTTCATTTTATCGTTCAGGACATTTCTGAACGCCTGAACAAAATCAGGAGTGAGCGATGCATCGTCTGCACCGCTCCCCTGAATAATCTGATCCCCGTCAACATCACATATGTAGTCCATATGGTCTTTGCTTACGCCCATCAGTACAGTTTTTCCCCCTGCCTTAACTATCATAAGCAGCTTGTCCTGACTTACCGCCAGAGTATCAAGTATTTTAATATTTTTCCCGCTCATTCCGCCGTGAACGGAATACTTTTTCCCAATATATCTTGAAGCCAGGTATGCAAGGTAAAGTATAACTGCAAACAAAACCAGTGTGAACAGTACAGTTACCACTCTTCCTGCTGCTGAATCGTTCAAAAAACCGCCTCCAGTTAAGGTTATTCCTTATTCTTCATTTTCCTCTCGCTGATCTGAATCCGTTTCCGGTTCCTCATCAGCAGTTTCAGTATTTTCAGTCAGTGTTGCAGGAATATTTTCCGATGCAGTGATATCCCTGAATTCAGCCTTCTGTTCCTCAGCCTTTTCCGCATCTCTGATAAACTTCCTGTTTGCAATTATCTCTGTGATTCTTACTCCGAAGTTTTCATCGATTACTATTACGTCGCCGCGTGCAACAACCTGCTTGTTTGCCACAACTTCAACCGGAGCACCGGCCTGCTTCTCAAGCTTTATAATTGAACCCTGAACGAGACTCAGAACTTCCTTCATCCTGAGTTTGGTTTTTCCAATCTCAACCTTTACGTCAAGAGGAACGTCCATAAGGAGACTTGAGTAATCCTCGGAAGGCTCAAGTCTGTCGTTGTCGCCTGCTGAAAAATCAGGAAAGCTTGCTTCCTTGACATTTATGCTTTTACTTTTCATTAATACATCTCCCTGACACTGAAGTTTTTTCTGTTTACGCACAGATGTGATTATTCTGCTATATCCCCTGTTTTCTGAGATGATGTGTCAAAAGATGCTCCCATTGCCTTAAGAAAATCTGAGTTTCTTGAAAGTTCGCTGTTCTTATTGATTATTACTATCTCAACACGTCTGTTCTGTGAACGGCCTTCTTCTGTATCATTATCCGCTATCGGATAGTTGCTTCCCAGTCCCATCGGAAGCAGCAGCGATGAAGGTAATCCTGACCTGTGTTCCAGGAAGTTTGAAATATTACCGGCACGCTCAGTTGAAAGAAGTCTTGAGTCAACCTGTGAGGTAGGACTCTTGGCCGTGTGACCCTTTATCATAATAAGTGAAACGTCATCCTGAACACTGGCAAGACATTCGCCGAAGAACTGAAGTACCGGTTCACTTTCCGTCTTTATTACGGCGCTGTCCGGTTCAAAGATTACGTTGTCTTTAAACTGAATAAATATATTTTTGGCATTCTGAGAATCCGACATATCTGTCGAACCATCCATAGGTTTTTCCTGTTTCCCCGTATCTCCGTCACTGCCGTCTTCACCGGCTGCCGTCATATCGCCGTCGGCAGACTGCTGAAGCAGGACGCTGTTTGAAAGATCATGCTCCTCGATATAGGTCATAATCTTCTCATATAAAGCATCAATTGCTGAATTGTAGACGGTACCGTCCTGAGGATTTTCATCCTCGAACTGTCCTATAAACACACCGTCTCCGCCTTTCTGACCTGCAAGGTCTGATTCCTCAAAAACCACAACGTCAACTCGTTCATCACCGTCAACGTTAAAAGCCGAAACGAGCGCTGTCCACTTTTCTTCAACAATTGAAGACATACTGTACAGCATTACGAAAAACGTAAGAAGCAGTGTTACCATGTCGCCATAGGTATCCATCCAGCTTCCGCCGCTTTCTTCCTCTTTCGGTTTTTTCGCCATAATAACACCTCCCCTTTTCTGTCACAGTAAAATACGGTTTTTACTGTAAACAATTTTTACAGCACATTACAGTAAACGAAAAATATACACTTTCGTTTACTGTAATCACTGATTTAATGCATTTTACACTGCTCTGAATACAGGCGGTTTTATTTGTCCTTGCCGCCGCCCGGAGGAGCTGTTTTGGAAGGAAGAAGTCGCATAAGCTTTTCTTCGATAAACTGAGGGTTATCACCGTCCTGAATGGACTGGACACCTTCACTTATTATTATTTTGCAGAGCATTTCCTCTTCATGTCTCTTTTTAAGCTTGTTGGCAATCGGCTTACCGATAAGGTTCGCCATGATAACGCCGTAAAATGTTGTTACAAGAGCAACCGCCATGTTGGCTGCAAGAGCATCGGCGTCGGACATGTTCGCAAGGAGGTTGATAAGACCGATAAGCGTACCGGCCATACCGAAAGCCGGCGCAAATTCGGCCATCTTCATATAAAAGCCCTGGGCCTGCGAATGTCTGTCATCCAGATTGTCAAGTTCCGCTTCAAGAACTGCTTTGATTTTTTCCGGTTCAACTGAGTCAACTACAAGCATGAGCGCATTTTTCATAAACTGATCATCACATGCGTTCATTTTTTCTTCGAGGGCAAGAAGACCGTTTATACGTGCTTCCTTGGCAAACTCTGTAATCTGCTCAATGTATTTTACCGGATTGTACTTAGGCGGAAGAAACACTATCTTAAGATGCTTTGGTATATTCTTGAATATTCCCCCCGGATATGAAATCAGCATCGCACCGATTGTACCACCAACAACGATTGCAAGTGATCCGACATCGATAAATCCGGCAAACTGTGCCGGTATGAGCGCTGTCTTACCTGTATCCGGATCTGTACCCATCATGATACTTACAACAACAAGGGCTGATGCAAGAAGAAATCCTATGAGTGACAATATATCCATAAAGATTGTCCTCCTATTTGTTTCCGTTCAGAATACCAGATAATATCCCTCTGCGGAACTCTGCTGTAAGATCTACGATCATATCCGAAGGTTCCTTTACAATATATACATTGCCGTTTGAAAGTCTTATCGTTGTATCAGGGTTTTCCTGGATTGTTTCAATAAGATCACAGTTAAGTACAAATTTTGTTCCGTTAAGTTTTGTAAGTGTTATCATAATATTCTGACACCCTTTATTTTAGTATTTAACAAATAAAAGAGAGGCGGCTTTTGCATTACGGTCCGGCCGCTTCTCTGTTATTCAGTTATTTCTGATTATCTCTTAAGATTGATAAGTTCTTCAAGCATAGTATCTGAAACTGTGATTACTCTTGATGAAGCCTGGAATCCTCTCTGTGTCATAATCATGTCTGAGAATTCATTTGAAAGGTCAACGTTTGAAGCTTCAAGTGTGGAAGCCATAATCTGACCTGTTCCTTCAGTACCTGCATTTACAACAATCGGATCACCTGAGTTGAGTGATTCCTGGAAGTATGTGCTGCCTACCTTCTGGAGACCAGCTGGATTTGAGAATGTTGCGAGGTCAATACGTCCGAGTTCAACTACACCGTAAATCTCATGTGTACCTACTAAAGTGCCGGCGCTGTTGATAGAAATACTTGTAAGGTTAGCAACAGTCCGCTCGCCGCCTTCTGTACCGCCTGCAAGCTTGAAAGAAGACTGACCGAGACCGAGTGATCTTGATGGCTCACTCTGAGTCATTGTTATTGCATTATTGAATGTGAATGTAAAATCATTCGCTTTTGCTAAAGTACCTACTGGAATTGTAGCACCAGAACTATCCTTTAATGTAGCATTTCCGGCATTCTTAGTTACAACATCTTCAAGTGAACTCTTAAGTGTAGCTAAACTTGGGAAGGAAAGAACATAAGAATCTGTTGAATCATCGCTATTCGTATTCTTCATTAGCACATTTCCCGCACTTTTAAGCTGAACTATTGATACAATCCCCTGATAATCACCGGCTTTTATAACAATTCCATCTACAGAATTATATTTAATCTCAAATGTATCCGGTGTATCAACAGGAGTCTTGGTTCCTATAAAAGTCGATGGCGCATTTACCTTATTAAAAAGATCAGAATCACTAACGCTGACTGTTTTCCTCTGAGCAGTTCCTGTACCATCTATGTATGAGACTTCAAATGCTACCTTTCCTTTTAAGTCAGTAACTTTTACATCATTAATCGTGCCACTTGCAAAATCAGTATCTAATGCAACTATATCTGTATCATCGTATGTTGTCTTGTACGTTTTTCCATTTGCACAATTTAATGTCAAAGAAAGCTGAATTAAATCATCAACTTTATCACCTCTAGGTACGTCAGCTAAGGTAAGTGTTGGTGTAGCGTTAATAATTGACGACTTACTCTCAATCTCTGATGCAGATATTTTTATATCTGCTGTCTGTGGTTCATCATTAGCATCTAAATACTTCACTGTCAAACTATATTCAGCATTATCAGGATCGTATGACCCAAATTCTACATC
>JAZUIH010000029.1:0-20802 GCA_045642145.1 Oscillospiraceae bacterium
GCGTTACTATCGCTCTGTTCCGGAAAAATACATGAATGAAAATGACTATATATATGAAACCACACCTGAGGCTGCTGAGGTTTTCAGACAGATATGCAGAGAAACAGGAAACCGCAGACTGCATGAAATTTCCTCAGATTACTCAGACCGTAAGCTGAAAAGAACAGCCGCCTTTCTTGCAGGAAACAACGGAGCAGAAACCGCTGACATTATAATCAGAAAAATAAGAGAAGCCACTGAATGCTATCCTGAAAGAAGTCACGCACAGAAGCACACGAAGCTTTCAGCAGACGCTGCTGAAAAAGCCGAAGAATTAAAGAAGAACGGTTACACCGTAGAGATGTTCCGCGAGGAGCCGTTTGAAAACACTGAGGATACAATGAAATTCTGCATATTCCTGCTTGCACAGAAAAGAACACTTACCGGATACAAAACCGAATTATTCAGGTTTGAGGAATAAAAAAGACTGTCAGCAATCAGCCGTAACTGATTCTGACAGTTTTTTTATTTAAGGAAACACAGGTTTATTCAAATCTGACAGGACTGACGGCGTAATATCCGGAAGCGTAATGTTACACAGAAGTTCATCAGTATTTTCTTTTCAGAATTCTTATTGAATTAAGTACACAGAGTACAGCAACACCGGAATCTGCAAATACTGCAAACCACATATTCGCAAATCCTGCCAGTCCGAGAACCATAACTGCAAGCTTGAAAACAAGCGCAAAAATTATATTCTGCTTTGCTATGCGGTTTGTGTCTGCTGAAATGCTGAATGCAGTTGATACAGATGACATATCCGAATTCATAATTACTATGTCAGCTGCTTCAATCGCAGCGTCAGCACCGCTTCCCATCGCAGCACTTACGTCAGCACCTGCAAGAACAGGAGCATCGTTGATACCGTCACCTACAAACATAACTGCGCCGTGTTCATTTCGTATATCCTTCATAATTCTGAGTTTGTCCTCAGGCATAAGCTTTGCATGAAAACTGTCAATGCCGGCAGACTCTGCTGTAACTGAGGCACTCTCCTCCGAGTCACCTGTGAGCATAACAGTCCTGATACCTCTTGCCTTGATTTTGCTTATTGCCTCTGCACTGTCAGACTTAAGTGTGTCACTTATATGGAAGCATCCGGCGTATTTTCCGTCTGCCGCACATATGATATCGGTACCGCCTCTGCCTGGAGTGTAGCCTGAAAGATCGATGTCTCTGCTCTCCATAAGCTTTCTGTTACCGCACAGAACTGTTCTTCCGGAGATAACTGCCTCCATACCCATGCCTGCAAACTCATATATATTTTCAGGTTCAGTGATGCTGATACCGAGTTCATCTGCCTTTTTTACAATACACTGCGCAACAGGATGCACTGACATTGATTCACATGAAGCGCATAAGCTGTAAAGTTCATTTTCTGTAAAACCGTCAGCTGTATCTGCAGAGTTAACACTGAATGTGCCGCTTGTAACTGTACCTGTTTTATCCATGATAACTGCTCTGATGCCGGATACTGCTTCGATTGAAGAACCGCTTTTGAAAAGAATGCCTTTCTTTGAGCCGGCTCCGATGCCTGAGAAATATGTAAGCGGAACACTTAAAACGATTGCGCACGGACAGCTGATAACAAGGAATGTAACCGCCGTGTAAATCCACTTGTGCCAGTCGCCGGTAACGAGTGAAGGAATAACAGCTGTGAGCAGGGCAATAACAACTACTACAGGAGTGTAGATATTTGCAAACCTTGTAATAAATCTGTCAAGTTCAGGCTTTCCTGCAGATGCGTTTTCAACGCTCTCCACAATTCTGCTTACCATGGATTCAGTAAGAGGCTTTGTAACCTTTATCTTAATTACACCGCTGAGATTAACACAGCCGGAAAGCACACTGTCATTTTCAGAGACACTGACCGGTGCGTGTTCACCGGTAACCGATGAAGTATCGATACTGCTGCTGCCCTCTGTTACAATACCGTCAAGAGGGATTCTGTCACCGGCCTTTACAAGAATAATCTGTCCCGGTTCTGCTTCCTCAGCCGGTACTGTAACAGTTTCCGTACCGTTTACAAGAGTTACAGTTTCCGGTCTCATATCCACTGCTGACATAACAGACTTTCTGCTGTTCTCAACCGCCCTGTCCTCAAAGAATTCACCGATACGGAAGAAAAGCATTACGCCGACAGCCTCAGGATAATCGCGGAGAACAAATGCTGCAAGTGTTGCAAGTGACATAAGAAACTTCTCGTTGAAAACCCGTCCTCTGAGGATTCCCTTTCCGGCATCAAGAAGAATTTCCCCGCCGAGAATCAGATATGAAACTGCATACAGAACAAACGCCGCTGCAGAACTGACTTCCATTCCTTCTATAATTTTTGCAGCGACGAGAAGGACTGCTCCTGCTATTATAAAAGGAAGCTCTGATATTTCGTTGTCAGAATGCACATGACTGTGTCCGTGGGTCTCCTCATGCTTTTCATCATGACTGTGGGAATGGCTGTGACCGTGGGCATGCTCATCGTGCTTATCATGGTCATGTCCGCAGCATTCACCTCCGTCATGCTCATGATGATGTCCGTGATGCTCACCGCCACATCCGCATTCTTCACCGTGATGTTCTTCATGTCTGTGTTCCGAAGCCCTGCTGCTTTCTTCTGAAAGAAGCACACCAGGTTCTATTTTATCACAGAGTTTAGCAATTTTTTCAAAAAGATCAGGAGTGTGTGCTGCCTTTATTCTGAACTTTTTAGCAGTAAATACAAGAACAGCCTCCTCAACCTCCTCAAGCTCGTTTACTGCAGCTTCAATTTTTGATGCACAGTGAGCACAGTCGAGATTTTTTATACTGTATACCTTTAAAGTTGTTTCATTCATAACCGACACCATCTTTCAAATTTGATAACATATGAATATCTGTTCATGTATTCATTATAACATTCCTGCTCCGATATGTCAATAGTCTGACGAAAAAATATTTAATCAGTGTTTTCTTTGCTCCATGTAACTATGATAAAAAAACGAAGCCATGTATAATCACAGCTTCGTTTATTAAAGTATTATTCATATCTGAGCGCATCAACGACTTCCATCTTAGCGGCCTTGTCTGCCGGATAAACACCGAATACAAGCCCTATGATAAACGAAAAGACAACTGATGCAACAATAGCAGTAACAGGCACACCAAGGTCAACCACAATTCCAGCACCTGCTCCGGCTGCAATCTTTACAACAATAATCGCCGCCAGCTTTGCAAGGAAGAGTCCTGTGACAATACCTATAACTGAACCAAGAAGTGAAATAATAACAGCCTCAGTAAGGAACTGGGCACGTATGGAGTTATTGTCGGCACCCATTGCCTTTCGGACACCTATCTCCATAGTACGCTCTGTAACACTTACAAGCATGATATTCATTACACCAATACCGCCAACAAGAAGCGAAATGGCTGCAATACCTGATATAACAAGGGAAATAACCCTGATAATCTGCTCTATAATCTCAAGCTGCTCCGAAAGCGTCATAGCCATGTAAAGATATCCTGAATCATCAGCTCTCTTCTTAAAGAGTTTATCAGCCGCTGACATAATCCTGTCCTTGTCAGCATCAGGTGCAAACGCAAAAATAAGCTGATCAGATGAATAGCTTGTAATATTATAATAGTTATTCCAGTATGTCGTCGGAATAAGACACATACCCGGCTGTTCGCCAAGCGCTTCTGAAGATCCAACAGTTTCAGAAAATACACCTATAACAGTAAATTCAAGTGTTTTATCTGTTACAGTTCCCGGAGCATTGTAAAATGATTCAGGCTGAACCTTAACCTTCTGTCCGACAGCACTTTCCTGACCGAAACATTTTTCCGCGGTCTTCTGTTCAATTACCGCAAAGGCTTTTCCTGCATTGAACTCCTCTTCGGTAAACATTCGCCCCTCAGTTATTTTGTATGATGAATAGTCAAGCACCTTGTCACTGTCACATACCATCTGTATGTCAGCTTTTTTTTCTATGTCATCATACATTGTTCCGCTAAACCACATTTTTTCATCAATATAGTAAGCTTTTCCTTCAGTCTCAGTGAGAAACTGTTCTATAAGTTCCTGATCAAAAATACCTTCGGAAGACATAAAATATGTATCGTCCATCTCTTCCGGGATAGCCATAACAAGAAACTGATCTCCGCTTGTTACTGAATTCATTGTGGATGAGATAGTTTTTCCGATGGTTCCGCCGACGGTATTTATAAGAATAACTGAAGAAATACCTACGATAATGCCGAGAATGGTGAGAAACGTTCGCATCTTACTGACAGAAAGGCTTCGCCATGCGGACATAATATGTTCTGTAATATTCATATCATCCCGCCATTCCTTTTATTTTCAGAGTTTCACCCGGTCTGTGTTCGGAAGCATTTCCGACTATCAGATCCCCCTCTTTAAGCTCTTCAGACTTTACCTCAACATAAAAGTCTGATTCGTATCCTTTTTCAACCTTAACCTTTTCAGCGACGTACTCCGTGCCTTTTTTTACCGCACGGTACACATAGTCACCGTCATCATCACTGAAAATAGCATCGTACTGAACTGCATCCACAGGCTCAGACTTATAATCATATATACGAACTATTGCATCTATGTTAGGTCTGAGGCTGCTGCTGCATGAATCATCACCAATCTCGAGTTCAACAGTGTAGCCTGATGCCATACTCTGAACGCTCATTACATCAGAGATTTTTCTTACATCTGCAGGAATAACCTTATCCTCAGTAAGTACTGTTGTAAAGTCAGCCTTCATGCCTTTCTCAAATGAAAGGATATCCTTTTCAGGTGCAAGGGCTTCTATCTTGTACTTACCCATATTGCCTATTCTGAAGAGGCAGCCGTCAAATGCATACGAGCCCTCAACAGCAAGACATTCAGATATAATACCACTCTTAGGTGACTTAACTACAAGTCCTTCCTTTTCTTTTCTGAGTTTCTCAAGCTGTTTTTCGTACCCGGCAGTTTCGGAAACTGAAAAGCTCCTGATATAGTCACTGCTCTCTTTTTCTTCCCTCGCCCTGCTTACTTCACGGCGGGTGTTCTCAAGCTCCTTCTGCGCAGCTCTTATTCTGTCGTTTATCGGTTCAAGCTCAGAGGCATATTTGTTAAGCATTTCGTAGTACATGCTCTGCTCATCAGGATTTGATGTGGCATAAAACTTATCATAGTATTCCTGATATCGGTTATATGTATCATCGTAATCCTTTCTTGCAGAATCAACCGCAAGCTGTGCACTTTCAAGTGCAAGCTGCTGGGTACGCTCAAAAGCAGCGTTTCCTGCAGCTTCACTGCTGTTTTCAAGCTCACTTACTGCATTTCTGTCAGCAATAATCTTCTCAAGCCTTGCAATCTTTTCGTCAAGGTCTTCGGATTCAAACTCACAGAGGATATCGCCTTCACTGACATAGTCACCAAGCTTGTAGTTTACCTTTTTTATTTTCTGGGTTACTTCACTTGACACTGACTCGATGTCGGCCATAACAACCCTGCCGCTCAGGGTCCTGTATGATGAAACATCCCTTTTTCCAAACGGAATAACATAGTCATAGGAATCTGAGGTTGATGTGAGATTTATTTTAAGGGCTGCAAACCAAACAAGAAATGCAGCTAAAATTATCCAGAAAATAATGGCTCTTATCTTTTTTCCCTTTCTGGATACCGTTCCGGTTTTCTTTTTCATAATTTGTCTGTCCTTTCACGTTCTATTCATAACGCAGAGCGTCAACAGGCTGCATCTTTGCTCCCTTGTTCGCAGGATACAGGCCGAATATTATTCCGACCGCAAGTGAAAACAGAGTAGATACAACAACCGCATTCAGTGACGGTGTAAAATGTATCGGAGTATTCAGAAGAAAATATCTGAGTCCCTGCTGAGGGATAAGAGCAATTAGTTTGTCAAGGTTTGACTCTACTAACATACCGATGAGCATGCCAAGAAATATTCCGGCTGCACAGGCTGTAAGACACAGAAGTGCTGATTCTATAAGAAACTGAACCCTGATAGTGCTTGTTCTTGCTCCGAGCGCTTTCTTTATTCCTATTTCCTTTGTTCGTTCCGTAACACTTACAAGCATGGTATTCATAAGACCGATACCGCCTACAACAAGTGCAACGGATGAGATAAATGAAAAAGCTACGGATATAATTCTTATCATATCCTGAATCTGTCTGACAAAGTCGCCCATATTCTCTACATACGGGTCAAAATCAGGATCATCGCCGTATTTTGAATTTACAAAATCGTAAATAGCATCTGAAGCATCAGAAACCTTCTGAATATCAGGTACGTCAAATGCAATTATGAACATGCCGTTTTCTCTTGTGTATGAAGGAAGTATACCGAGCGAAGCATCTGCAAAGGTAAACGGACAGTAGACTTCCGTCGAAACATTTCTTTTGTCAGATGCTGACTGAAGAGTGCCGTAGTTGTCGATATACTCGTATACTCCTATAACCGTCATGGCAGAAGTGTTTCCGTTTTTATCCCTGAACAGCAGAGAATTTCCGAGAACATTGTCTGCTGAACCATAAAGATTTTCAGCAGCAACATCTGAGATAACCGCCACCGGCTTTGCTTCACGGCATTCGCTGAATGTAATGAATCTTCCGTACTTCAGACGAAGACCGGCATTGGCATCATAGCATGAGGAAACAGGACGCAGAACAGAAGCTGAATAGTCAGTGCCTGACATAATGAGGGTACCTTCAGCCGAAACACTGTTACCTATAAATGAACATGACACATTTACATCAGAAATGATATCACGGTTGTTCTCAAGAAAATCATAAATTTCCTCATAGCAAAACCCCAGATCAGCAATCGATCTGAACTCCGGTCTGGTGTCTTCATCGTCGTCATCATCCTCGTCTTCATCATCCGGCACGTCATTTGTATTGTTAAAAGGCGTATATACAAGTACGTTTCCGCCCATTACGTTCTGTGTTACATACCTGCTTACAACAGATGAAACCGTGTCACCTATCGAAACAATGAAAAGTACTGAACTGAGTCCGATAACTATTCCGAGCATAGTAAGTACTGATCTTTTTTTATTTGCAGCAAGAGATGTATAAGCCTGACGAAAGTTCTCAGCCAGCATCATGGCTATCACCTCCGCTGTCTGAAACAACGCTTCCGTCTGAAATTGTTATTATACGCTCAGTCTCCTTGGCGAGTTCCGGACTGTGTGTGATAAGTATAATTGTTTTTCCCGACTTGTGCAGTTCATGGAACAGGTCCATAACTATTCGTCCTGTCTTTGTGTCAAGAGCACCTGTCGGTTCATCGGCCAGTATAAGGGACGGATCATTTGCCATTGCCCTGGCTATTGCAACTCTCTGCTTCTGACCGCCTGAAAGCTCATTAGGGTTGTGGTCAGAACGTTCCTTCATCCCTACAAGTTCAAGAAGCTCCATAGCTCTGCGGCTTCTGTCCCTTCTTCCCTTGCCGGCATACATCATAGGAAGCTCAACATTTTTCTGTGCGGATGTTCTCGGAATAAGGTTAAAATTCTGAAATACAAAACCGATTTCCTGATTTCTGATTGCACTGAGCTTTTTGTCAGAAAGAGTGCTGATATCCTCACCGTTGAAAAAATATGACCCTTCAGTCGGTCTGTCAAGAGCGCCGATTATATTCATGAGTGTACTCTTTCCTGAACCGGATTCGCCGACAATAGCTACAAATTCACCTTCTCTGACTTTTATGTCAATACCGTTAAGTATCTGAAGCTCATTAGGCATCCCGATATAGAAACGCTTGATAATTCCTTTTAAGTCAACAACTGTTTTTCTTTCATCAGTCACTGTTGTCACCCACCTTAACAGTAACCGTCTGGCCGTCTGAGAATCTCTTCGGAACCTGTACTATATAGTCATTCTCATCAAGTCCTTCACCGGAAATCTCAACAAGACTTCCCTTTTCAAGGCCCTTTGTAACTTCAGCTTTTCTGAGAACGTAGTTGTCACCGTCTGATTTTTCAGCCTCGTAAACATAAAACTTTCCGTCCTCTTCAAAAACTGCCTTTGACTTTACGGAGAGCACATCAGGAGCATTGACTGTCTTGATTTTTACCTTGGCATTCATGCCTATACGGAATTTGTCAGTATCATCAATGCGTACATATGCATCAAATCCCTGAGCAGACTTAATATCAATTACCCTGTCAACAGCACCGGTAAATTCTTCATCCCTGCATGCAGGAATAGTGATTACGGCTTCCATATCCTTTTCTATTCTGAGAAGGTCCTCTTCACTTACTGAGATATGAACATTCATTTCTGAAGCACCGGTAATACTCATGATAATTCCCTCACGGCAAACCTTACCGGCTTCGGCATTTATCACAGAAACAACACCGTCCCTGTCTGCTCTGATTTTTGTATTTTCAAGAGACTTTTCAAGCTCCTCAAGCTGCTTCTGGTTTTCTGATGATGACTTCTCAGTAAGGGAATATGTGTCAATCTGGTACTGAACGTTGTCTATACTGCTCTGAACAGAAATCTTCTGGGATTCAAGTGAACTCTCAGCTGACTTAAGACTGCTTCTGAGCTGCTTTGCCGCCTCATCAGCGCGTTCATAGGATGCCATTTCGCCTGCAGCTTCCTGCATCTTTGCCTGATACTGTTCTGTGAGAACAGCAGCCTGCTCCATGCTTTCACATGATGATATCTGATTCTTTATGTCATTTGCCTCTGAACAGAGGTCATTATACCTGTTTTTGCTGCTGTTATACTGACTCTCATAGTCAGATATATTTTTTCTGAGCTCGGCAATCCTGTCCTCTGTTTCCTGAAGCTGTATCCTGCCTGACTGTCTTGTGCTTTCAAGATCCTTCTTAAGCTTCTCATAACGATAGTCATAAAGTGTATCAGAGTCGGTCATCATCTTCCTGAGGTCCCCGATTTCCTGCTCAATTTCAGTTGAATCAAGCTCGCATACGATGTCTCCGGCCTTAACAGTATCGCCAACGCTGCAGTTTACCTTTAAAACCTTTGTTCCGGTAAGCTCAGTTGTTATGGTTGAATCTCTCTCCGAGCTCTCAACCAATCCGCTTACGGAAAAAGTCTGGCTTAAATCGTTTCTGCTCAGCGAAGCAACAGTCGCCTTAGGTACGGAAGGCTCTTTTTTGTCAGCTTTTCCGCAGCCCGTTACCATAAGGCAGAGTGCGCTCACAAGAGCAGCAGTTCTTACAGTTTTTCTGTTCATTTTGTTTTTTCCTTTCTGTATATGTGTATATGTTTGCGGTGAAAAAACCGCACGCAGTGTAACTGCGGGTGCACACGTATAAAAATGCTGAAAATTTGTCCGCATACCTGTTAATTATAACTCTGAACTGCTATATTTGTCAATATATTATTTAAAATATAGCATCCCTGAAACCACTCGTCTGCATCACAGAAGAAACAAAGAAAAAAGAAAGAAAAAAACATATTTTATAAAGCACTAATCTATTGACATATCCTATCAATATATGATAAAATTAAAATAACTATTGTAATAATATATAAATATCCGTATTTCAATAATCGATTTTTACTCAATAATTACTAATAGCACACCATCGAAAGGGGTTTTATAATGAACAACTCATTTGACTTTACGGTAGTTGACGGTATACTCAGCAGATATAATTACAGCCAGCAGTCGATAATTGCCATTCTTCAGGAAATTCAGGAGAATTACAGATATCTTCCGCGTGAGGTGTTTACGTATCTTTCTGACAAACTGGGAATAAGCGAGGCAAGAATCTACAGTGTTGCCACCTTCTACGAAAATTTTTCCCTTGAACCAAAAGGAAAATACGTTATCAAGGTATGCGACGGAACAGCCTGTCATGTAAGACGCTCTGTGCCGATTCTCGAAAGACTCAGGAGCGAACTCGGACTCTCCGAAAGCAAAAAAACAACCGATGACCTTATGTTTACAGTTGAAACTGTATCATGTCTCGGCGCATGCGGTCTTGCTCCGGTTATAACAGTAAATGATTCAGTAAATGCAGCTATGACTCCTGACAAGGCATCTGCACTTATAAAAAAACTCATGGAGGAAAATGCTGATGCTTAAATCAAGAGAAGATCTTTCAGAACTTCGCGAAAACTCAATCGCCTCATACAGAAAGCAGACACAGAAGGTTATTATCTGTGCAGGTACTGGATGTGTTGCAGGCGGTTCGCTTAAGGTATACGACAAACTTAAGGAATTAATGGAAAGCCGCGGTATCCACGTTGCTGTTGAGCTCGAAAAGGAACCGCATGACAACAGTACCGGTCTAAAAAAGAGCGGATGTCATGGTTTCTGCGAAATGGGACCGCTTCTCCGTATCGACCCTCAGGGCTGGCTCTACACAAAGGTCAGCATCGATGACTGTGAAGAGATTGTTGAAAAGACAATAGTAAACGGTGAATATATTGACAGACTCGCCTGCAGAAACGGCGATGAATTATTCAGAAAGCAGGATGACATTCCATTCTATAAACAGCAGCAGAGAATTGTACTTGAACACTGCGGAAAGATAGACGCAGACTCAATTACAGAGTACATTGCAGCAGGCGGATACAAGGCTTTTGAAAAAGCACTTTTTGAAATGACCCCTGATGAAATCATAGATGAGGTAACAAAGTCCGCCCTCCGCGGAAGAGGCGGCGGCGGCTTCCCTGCCGGACGCAAGTGGTCACAGGTTAAACGCCAGAGTGAACCTCAGAAGTATGTTGTCTGCAACGGTGACGAAGGTGACCCGGGTGCATTCATGGACAGAAGCATCATGGAAGGTGATCCTCACAGAATGCTCGAAGGCATGATGATTGCAGCCGCAGCCTGCGGTGCTTCCGAAGGCTATATATACGTTCGTGCAGAATACCCTCTTGCTGTTGAGCGTCTCAGAAAAGCAATTTCCCAGGCAGAGGAACTCGGACTCCTGGGCGATAATATCCTCGGAACGGATTTCTCCTTCCGCATGTATATAACAAGAGGTGCAGGAGCTTTCGTATGCGGCGAAGGCAGTGCCCTTACCTCATCAATCGAAGGCAAGCGCGGATTCCCTCGTGTAAAACCTCCGAGAACTGTTGAACACGGCCTGTTTGACAAGCCTACAGTTCTCAACAACGTTGAAACCTACGCAAATGTACCGCTTATCATAAGCAACGGTGCGGACTGGTACCTTGGTTTCGGTACTGAAACAAGCCCTGGTACAAAGGCATTTGCACTTACAGGAAATATAAACAATACAGGTCTTATTGAAGTTCCTATGGGAACAACACTCAGACACATCATATTCGATATCGGCGGCGGTATCAGAGGCGACGGAGAATTCAAGGCTGTACAGATAGGCGGTCCTTCAGGTGCCTGTCTTACTGCTGAACACCTTGACCTTCCTCTTGACTTTGACACACTGAAAAAGGTCGGAGCCATGATCGGTTCAGGCGGACTTGTTGTTATGGATTCACACACATGTATGGTTGAAGTTGCACGTTTCTTCATGAACTTCACACAGAACGAATCCTGCGGTAAATGCGTACCGTGCCGTGAAGGTACAAAACGAATGAAGGAAATTCTTGAACGTATAGTTGCCGGAGAAGGCAGAGACGGAGATATAGAGCTTCTTCTTGAACTTGCTGACACAATTTCACATACAGCACTCTGCGGTCTCGGAAAGTCAGCTCCTTCCCCTGTTCTCAGTACAATCAGAAACTTCCGTGAAGAATATGAAGCTCATATATACAGTAAAAAATGTCCTGCAGGCGTATGTCAGAAGCTTAAGACAATTGAGATTGATGCTGAACTCTGTAAGGGATGTTCAAAATGCGCACGTCAGTGCCCTGTTGAAGCTATCACAGGAAAGATCAAGGAGCCGTTTTCAATTGATCTTTCAAAATGTATCAGATGCGGCAGCTGCTTAAATGCATGTCCGTTCGGCGCAATCAAGGAGGTCTGATTTATGTCTGAAAAGCAGTTTATGACCGTTGACGGTATACAGGTTGAGATCAACGGTGAAAGAAATATACTTGAAGTACTCCGTAAAAACGGAACAAAGCTTCCTACCTTCTGTTATCACTCGGAGCTTTCAATATACGGTGCATGCCGTATGTGTATGGTGGAAAATGAATACGGCGGACTTGATGCTGCCTGCTCAACACCTCCGAAAAACGGAATGGTAATCAGGACAAATACAGAAAGACTCCGCAGATACAGAAAAAATATTCTCGAGCTTATTCTTGCAAACCACTGCCGTGACTGCACAACATGTGACTACAACACAAACTGCAGGCTGCAGGTGCTTGCGATGAGATACAATATAGACGGTGTACGTTTTCCTAATACAGCCGTTTCAACCAGGGACGAGGACACATCATCGCTCTGCATCACAAGAGATGCAGGAAAATGCATACTCTGCGGTGACTGCGTACGTGTCTGCAACGAAATCCAGAACGTAGGTGCAATCGACTTTGCATTCCGCGGTTCAAAGATGACTATCAGCACTGCATTCAACAAACCGCTTGCCGAATCACCTTGTGTTGGCTGCGGACAGTGCGCTGCATCATGTCCTACAGGTGCAATAGTTGTCAAGAATGATACAGCTGCAGTATGGACTGCTCTTGAAAATCCTGATATCAAAACAACCGTACAGGTTGCTCCGGCTGTAAGAGTTGCTGTAGGCAAGGCACTCGGCGTTCCTGAAGGAAAGGACTGCATGGGACTTATAGTTGCCGCACTTCGCAGAATCGGCTTTGATGAAGTGTATGACACAACCTTCGGTGCAGACCTCACAGTAATTGAAGAGTCTGCTGAAATGCTCGAAAGACTTAACAGCGGAGAAAACCTGCCTCTGATCACATCATGCTGTCCCGGATGGATTCAGTACTGTGAAAAGAAGCATCCTGAGCTTCTTTCAAACATATCTTCATGCAAGTCTCCTATGGAGATGTTTGCAGCTGTTCTCAAAAAGAACGAAGGACACGGAAAGATGCACTATCACGTAGCTGTAATGCCGTGTACAGCAAAAAAATACGAAGCTGCAAGAGAAGAATTCAAAAAAGACGGATGGCCTGACGTTGATGCTGTTATCACAACACAGGAGCTTATACGTATGATAAGTGTTTCAGGTATCGCATTTGATGAAATTGAGCCTGAAGCAATAGATATGCCGTTCGGATATGTATCCGGAGCGGGTGTTATTTTCGGTGTTACAGGCGGCGTTACCGAAGCAGTTCTCCGCCGTGTGGCTGAAACAAAAACAAACAGTGAGCTTGTTACCATCGCAAACTGCGGACAGCGCGGAAACGAAGGTATCAAGGAGTTTGATGCTGAACTCGGCGACCGTAAGCTTCATATTGCAGTAGTAAGCGGACTTGGAAACGCTGAAGCTGTAATCCAGAGAATGAAGAACGGTGAAAAGTTTGATTTTATAGAAGTAATGGCATGCCCGGGCGGATGCGTATGCGGCGCCGGCCAGCCTTTTGCATATTCAAAAATCAGATATGCAAGAGGAAAAGGTCTGTACGATTCAGACAAGCAGAACAGCATAAGAAAATCTGCTGATAACCCGGTTATCACATCAGTATACAAAGACATAATTAAAGATGAAGCACATGAATTACTTCATGTAAGCTATAAAAAGTAGTACAGAAGAAACGGAGTCTTATAAAAAATACATCACTTTAACGGAGGAATTTTTTATGGGATATAACAAATATCTATGGGGCGCAGGAAAAAAAGATGACAGTGTCAATTTCGGACAGGTTAAGATCTCACCTATCGATGAAGCCACAACGGAAATTTTTGAAGTATGCATTCATTACGGTGCAGGTCACAAATGTGAAATTGCTGAAAAAATTCCTGACAACGTAGTTCCCAAGGCTCTTTATTCATTCGGAATCAGCTATTACAACATATTCAGGATTGCAACTCCTGCCGGACTTACGCCTGATGACGGTGTACTTGTTGAAACCAGACGAATCGTAAACAGACAGCTCGGCACCTATGGACACACCAGATACTATCTGGTTAAAACCTACGGTTAATCAGACATTTTTTACCGGACTGTTTTCGTGAAATATACACTATGAGATGAAAAAAGCGGAGAAGCCATCTGGCTTCTCCGCTCTTTTTTCAGCAGATGACAACCTGTCCGGTTATGTCATCCTTGAAAAACTGCTTTATTATCTTCCCTGTCTCGATATCTGCAAGGGTCACACTGCAGAGCGTACATCCGCAGAGAAGAGTGAATTTTTCAACTGCTGCCGCAAAGTCTTCAAAGCTCTCTCTTTTTACTTCAAAGACATCACTTTCCTTCTCAGGTTCCTCAACATAGCATACTATATACCTCATAACAGCCTCCGTTTGTACACAAAATGTTACCGTCTGTATTTTATCATAAATTCAACAAATTATCAAGTACTGTGTAACCTTTTATATGCATATTTCGTATTTATTATGTAACAGTTTTATGAATTGTTGACATTTGCATTTTTTCATAGTAAAATTATGATTGTGTATTTTTCCGGCTCTGGTATTCAGAAGCCGGCATGAATAAGAACAAGCAAAAAAGGAGACAGAAATGAATAGGAAAAAACTTATTCCTGCGGCACTTCTTGCCCTTCCGGTAGCCCTTGCGGGACTCAGAGGAACCTCGGCAGATGCTCTGGAAAAAAAATCAATCTATAACCTGAAGCTGTTTATTTTCAATAACGGACAGTATGACAGTTCGTATGACCTTAACGGAAACGGAAAGTCAGATGTTTTTGATATAATCAGAATCAAGCAGCATCAGTACAGCACCGGCAGCAGAACAATAGTAAACAGCCCGGTGGCAGTCACAACAACTGCAGAAACATCATCACCTGCTGTTTCTTTAACTGAACTTTCAGGTTCTGTGACTGACGGAAGTGTAACCACAGCTGCAGTAACTGAAACAACAGGAGAAGAAACATCCGGACCGGCTGTTACTACTGTACCGGCTGATACATTAACTTCACCTGCTGAAACCTCACCGGTATCAGAGACATCCCCTGAAGAGACAACCACAGTGCCTGAAACCACTGCTTCCGTTACTGAACAAGCTTCAGCTGCTGTAACTACAGCGGAAACAACAACTGAGGCCCCTGTCACAACCACTGTTACCACTGCTTCTGTTACGGAAGCGCCTGTAACCACTGTCGTGACAACAGTTACAACCCCTGTAACAACAGTAACAACTCCGGCCGCTCCGCTTCCTCAGAAAAAGATTATTTCAAGTGTAAAGAGCTTTGTACAGGGACCTGAGCTTCCGACAGGATGTGAGGCAACAGGTCTTACCATTGCAATAAGATGGTACGGCTACAATGCTGACAAGGTTGATATCGCCATGAAGTACATGCCAAGACAGGACTTCACTCATTCCGGCGACCGTCTCATCGGTGCGGACTTCAGAACCACGTTTGCAGGCGACCCTTCAAGAAATGACATGTCATACGGCTGCTATATTCCATGCATGATAAGCACAGTTGACAATTACTTCAAAGCGGTTGGAAGCAGCTACAGAGGAAAGGATATTTCAGGACGCGAGCTTGAGGAACTGTTCCCTTATATTGCACGCAGAATACCGGTAATACTCATCTCAACTCCGGAGCTTATTACGCCAAGACCGGGTGACGCATGGTATACAGCTGACGGACGCTATGTTCAGTGGCAGCGCGGACATCACTGCATGGTACTCATAGGCTATGACAAAACACGTTCCAAAGTTTACTGCGCTGACCCTATGATGAGAGCAGGTATTGTTGAATATGACCTCGGTGCTTTTAAAAACATATACAATCTCAAGGGTAAAAACGCTATGATTATTGACACCGGCAGTGTTACAGTACCGGTAACAACTCTTAAGCCCGGTGAAACAGTCAGATTTGCCGGATGGGTAAATTCACAGAGTGACGGAAAGGGTTCAGAAAGATTCCTTGAAACCGGCGTATACACAATTTCACAGATTCACCCTAACACTTCCCTCCCGTGTCCGGTAAATATCAGCGGCATAGGCTGGACAAGCTACGATGCGCTCTATGAAAACTCACCTTACTTCGGAACCGGAACTCCGTCTCCTTCAGACAATCCTCCTTCATCCGGAGACTCCGCAGTTACAGGCGGCAGGGTTTACAATATTGTAAATGCATCAAGCGGAAAATACCTTAACGTAAACTACGGACGTGACACTGACGGTGCAAATATTTATCAGTACACAAACGACGGAACCACTGAACAGAAGTTTAAGCTGACTGCTGACGGAGATGCATGGAAGATCATGGCTATGTGCAGCTCATCAGGAAACAGCAGAATGGTAACTGCATCAAAAACTGCCGACGGTGAAAATGTTTATCTCTGGCAGTCAGTAAGCAGTGTTACACAGCAGTGGACCATAAAGAAAATAGGCGAAAACAGATACTGTATCGCACTCAAGGCATATCCGGGATATGTTCTGACTGTTTCTGACAAGTCAAACGGAACAGCAGCAGGAACCGGTTCAGGGGCTGCAGGAAACGTTTATATAAGCAAATACACAGGTGCTGATAATCAGCTCTGGTCCTTTAAGGAAGTCTGAGGAATCACTGAACAAATCTGTGCTTCCTTAAATCCAAGGCGGAACTCAATTATGAGATTCCGCCTTTTTTTGCTGGCAATTGTCAACCCACTCTCAAAAATAAGGTTGACAATATTTCTGAGGTATGTTATACTATCACATGGAAACTGCCGTTCTTCGAAAAAATATACTGTCAGTTTTTCAGGCTGAACAATTCAGCATTATTTTCCAGTATACGTATCTGAGCATCTGAAATGAAAGGATAATTTATTATGACAAACAGCGTAAACCGTTCTTCAAACAGAACCCTTATGATGTGCATGTGTGCACTTTTTACCGCACTGATTACAGTAGGGGCATTTATAAAAATCCCGGTTCCGGTTGTTCCGTTCACACTGCAGTATGAGTTTACAATGCTCGCAGGACTTCTGCTTGGAAAGAAGTACGGCACAGCCAGTGTACTTCTTTATGTCTTCATGGGTCTTGCAGGCGTTCCTGTATTTACTCAGGGCGGTGGCCTGTGGTATGTAACAGTTCCTTCCTTCGGTTATCTCATCGGATTTATTCCGGGCACATGGCTTACAGGTCATATAGCACACAGGACTGAAAACCCTACAACAGGCAGACTTCTCGCAGCCAGCTATGCAGGTCTTGCCGTAGTTTACTTTTTCGGGATGACATACTGTTACTTTATAAAAAACTTTCTCGTGGAGGGCGACGGAATTACGCTCTGGCCGCTCTTCCTGAACTGCTTCCTGCTTGCTGTACCCGGCGATATTGTTCTCTGCATAATCGCTTCTCTGGCTGCGAAAAAAATTATTCCTGCAACTGCAAAATACAGAGCATGAGGTGAACAGTATGGCACACGGTATTTTCATAACAGCAACAGGCACTGACTGCGGAAAGACCTATGTTACAGCGCTGCTTGTAAAAAAGCTCGCAGAGGCCGGCTTCTCCGCAGGATACTACAAGGCAGCTCTCAGCGGAGCTGACTCAGTTGAGGAAAGCGATGCCGGATATGTGAACAGAACAGCGGGCATCGGTCAGGACAGGGATATGCTTGTATCCTATCTTTATAAAAACGCTGTATCCCCTCACCTTGCCGCAGCTATCGAAGGCAATCCGGTTTCAATGGATGTAATAAAAAGGGATTTTGCCAGGGTATGCGGCAAATATGACTATGTAACGGTTGAAGGCTCAGGCGGTATCGTTTGCCCGATTCGCTATGATGACACGGAGAAAATATTTCTTGAGGATATTATAAAGGAACTCTCGCTTGACTGCATTATTGTCGGTGACGCAGGTCTTGGTACAATAAATGCTGTTGTCACAACATATGAATATATCAGGTCAAGAGGAATAAAAGTAAAGGGTATTATCCTGAACAACTGGACCGGCGGACAGATGCAGGAGGATAATTCGTTTATGATTACGGAGCTTACCGGTATACCGGTAATCGCAAAAATAAAACCCGGTGACACAGAAGCTGATATATCCGCTGATTATCTCGCTTCTCTGTACACTGACTAAAAATGGAGTGGTATTACTGTGAATGCGGAAGAATTAATTCAGAAGGACCTTAAGTACGTATGGCATCCCTGTTCCCAGATGAAGGACTATGAAACGCTTCCCCCGATTCCTGTGGAATCCGGAAAAGGCGTTATGCTGTACGACAAGAACGGAAAAGAATATATAGACATAGTTTCAAGCTGGTGGTGCAACCTTCTCGGTCACTGCAATCCTGACATCTCAGAAGCACTGAAAAACCAGGCAGACAGGCTTGAACACGTTATCTTTGCAAACTTTACTCATGACGGCGCTGTTAAGCTCTGTGAAGAGCTTATGGAGATAATCCCTGCGGGACTCTGCAGATTCAATTTTTCAGACAACGGCTCTGCTTCGGTTGAGTGTGCTCTGAAAATGGCTTTCCAGTATCAGTATCAGAGCGGAAAACCGAAAAAGAAAAGATTTATGTGCCTTACCGAAGGCTATCACGGAGAAACAATCGGTGCCCTTTCTGTCGGAACTATGGATCTCTATGCAAAAATATATCAGCCGATGCTTATGGATACCATCCGCATAGAAGCACCTGACTGCTACAGATGTCCGTACGGAAAATGCCGCGAAAGCTGTTGCTGCGAATGCTTTGAACACGCAGAAAAGTCATTTGAACAGTATGCCGGGGAAACAGCAGCGGTTATAGTTGAACCGGTTCTTCAGGGAAGCGCAGGTATGAGAATATACCCTGCCCTGTATCTGAAAAAGCTCAGAGAGCTCTGTGACAGGTATGACGTACTTCTCATCGCTGATGAGATAGCAACCGGATTCGGCAGAACCGGAAAGATGTTTGCCTTTGACCATGCAGGAGTAAGTCCTGATATTATGTGCATATCAAAGGGTCTTACAGGCGGATACATGCCTATGGCCATCACCATAACAACACAGGAAATATACGACGCGTTCTATGCTGACTACAGCGAGGGAAAAGCGTTTATGCACTCTCATACATACTCAGGAAATCCTCTCGGCTGTGCCTGCGCTCTTGCCGTTCAGAAAATATTCAGAAGGGACAGTATACTTGAAAATGCGCAGATCCGCGCAGAGTACCTGAACAGAAAACTGAATGAAAGACTCGGCAGCCACAGAAACATGGGTGAAATAAGACACACAGGCCTTATAAACGCCATGGAGCTCGTTAAAAACCCTGAAACTAAGGAAGGCTTTGACTCATCACTGAGAACAGGATATCAGATTTATAAAAACGCACTTACACGGGGACTTCTCCTTCGTCCTCTCGGTGATGTACTCTACTTCAATCCGCCGCTGATAATCAATGAAAGTGAAATTGACCGTGCCGTTGAACTCTGTGCTCAGTCGATTGAATCAGTCCTTGGAGCATAGCCGGTTCTGAATTTTTCAGATAAAAGATTTATGAGGCATACTCCTTATCATTTAACCGGATACAAAAAAACGCACATCAGATGTGATCTGATGTGCTGTTTTAGTTTACCATCCCTGTTCCATAAGCCAGACAGTGAGCTTTCTTTCCCTTGCCTGTATGTCCTTTCCGGTTCCGGAGTCGTTAAATTTCATTTCGCCGCGGATGCTTCCGTCTGCAAGATAGATTACTCTGTCACATTCAGCAGCAACCTTAATACTGTGGGTAACCATCATAACTGCTGTACCGTTCCGGTTTACCTTTCTTATCTCACTCATAACCTCCTCAGCAGCTCCTGAGTTAAGTGAACCGGTCGGCTCATCGGCAAACAGAACCTCAGGGCTGTTTATAAGTGCCCTGCACAGGCACGCGCGCTGAAGCTGTCCGCCTGATACTTCGTTAATATCATGTCCGGCAACTTCCATTATACCAAGATTTCTCATAAGCTCTTCAGCACGTGCGTTGACTTCCTTACGGCTGACAAGTCCTGCCTGATATCCTGGAAGCACAATATTGTCAAATATACTGAGTTTTTTCATCATATACATCTGCTGAAAAATAAATCCCATAGTGTGCAGTCTGAACTTCTCAAGATCCTTTTCAGACATTTCCTCAAGCTTTCTGCCCTTAAACTGCACGCTGCCGGATGTCATTCTGTCCATTCCGCTGACTGTATAGAGCAGAGTGGACTTTCCGCTGCCGCTCGGACCCATAACAGCCACGAATTCACCCTCACCGAGTTCAAAGTTCACATTCTGCAGAACATTGGATGACACGGAGTTTACTATATATGTCCTGCACAGATTTTTTACTGTAATCAGATTTTCCATCGTCTTTATCTCCTTTTATGGTTTTCTGTTACTATGATTATACCATGAAATATCTTAAAAAATCTTTAAGAAATCACTGATTAAATCACGTCTTCGACTTGACGCACATTCTGCTTGCATATTTTCCGTCATCCAGCACAAAAACTCCTTGACATACGATAGTATGCCTGCGTCGTATTTATACAGTCTGACGAAAAATCTGACTGCGCATTATGTACGCCAGACTTAATCAGTGCTTCCTTAAAATAAATATTTTGTTTTTTAAGGATTTTTTAAAATTTTAAATGCTATAATGATAACAAAGATTACAATCCTGCAAAGGAGATATGTCATGTTTCTAAAAATGCTCAGAAAAGACCTTAAGCTTCACAAAGGTCTGAATATCATAATTCTTGTTTTTATCACGTTCATGTGTGTTCTGACAACCGCATTTTCAATGTATCTGTTCGGAAC
>JAZUIH010000030.1:0-14592 GCA_045642145.1 Oscillospiraceae bacterium
GTATAGCTGAGAAGAGGAAAGAATATGCCTCTGTAAGCTCAAATCAGAGTTTTGAATTAAATATCTGATAAATAAAAAAGGATGTTCTGCATTAAAACAGAACATCCTTTTTATATGTGTGTCGGGCATGACACACAGCCAGTCGGTGAAAGTCCGACCACAGGTATTTACCGCCAAGTGTAGTGAACCACAAGTCGAAAGTCGTGAGGCTGGGATGGAGGAAGTGGTGTAGCGATTCTTTCACGACCACGAACAGAAATCTGATATAAGGCCAGCAGGGTGGAAGAGACTGCATATCAAGTCAAATCCAAAAGGTAAACGTAAAACCCAAGTGGTAAATCAGGGGAAAGTGGGGAAGCAATTCCCTTCGGGAAAGAAGAGAGAAGGTTGTGTGGATTACCCCGAGAGGTCTCATGGACGACTAAGTCCAAAATCTTTAAAAACAGTGATGGTAGGGTCGGTCGAAACAAGGTTTACCATGAGAAGTCAGCTGAGGTCGTAGTAGGTAAAGCCAATACTGAAGGACCTAATGTTTGTATAGTGCTAATCACTATGAGTAAACATCAGACAATCCGAAATTGAGATAATGTCTAAAACTGCAAAACGTATGTTGCAGATGACAGGAGGTAAATGGGATGATTCTGATGGAATGTACAATTAGAAGGAGAAAGCAGCCATGGAATTAATGGAAATGATTCTTAGCAAAGAAAATATGGAAAAGGCGATAAAATCGGTCAAGAGTAATAAAGGCGCACCGGGAGTAGATAAAATGACGGTGAATGAAATTGACGACTACTTCAATAAACATATGGATGAAATCAAAACAAACATAATGAGCAAGAAGTATAAACCTTTACCCGTAAGAAGAGTTTACATACCAAAACCCAATGGAAAAAAAAGACCTTTGGGAATCCCAGCGGTAAAAGACAGAGTAGTTCAGCAGGCAGTGGCACAGGTATTAAGTGCAATGTATGATGAACACTTCAGTGAGCACAGCTATGGATTTAGACCCAACAGAAGTGCGAAGGGTGCAATAAACGAAGCACTCCTCCACTTGAACGAGGGATACGAATGGGTAGTAGATTTGGATATAGAAAAATTCTTTGACAAAGTAAATCATGATAAACTAATTTCAATAATTCGAGAAAGGGTTAAAGACGATGTCACTCTAAATCTGCTAAGAAAGATACTACAGGCAGGAGTTCTGGAAGGAGGGCTCGTAAGTCCTCCCGAAGAAGGAGTGCCACAAGGAGGTCCTCTCAGCCCAGTAATGTCAAACATCTATCTTGATAAATTTGATAAGGAACTTGAAAACAGAGGACTACGGTTTGTAAGATATGCAGATGACGTCAATATATTCGTAAAAAGCGAAATGGCGGCAGACAGAGTTATGAAATCCGTAACAAGCTGGCTTGAAAGAAAACTGTTTCTGAAAGTCAGTGCCACAAAAACAAAGGTAGTAAGACCAATGAAAAGTACGTTTCTGGGGTTTACGTTTTGGAAAAGTACTAAAGGATGGATGAGCAAACCTGCAAATGACAGGAAGAAAAGACTGTACGATAAGGTAAAAGCAGTGGTAAACAGAAAAAAGGCATGTGCACAGCCACTTGCAGTCACATTTACGAAAGTGAATGAGATAGTAAGAGGATGGATAAATTATTTCCGTATAGGGACTATGAAATTATTCATGGAAGATTTCGGACAATGGTTAAGGCACAAAATACGAGTGGTCATTATCAAACAGTGGAAGAACTGCGATACTATCTACAAGAACCTTTGGAAGCTAAACGTCATGTTCAAATGTAATCTAACCGATGAAGACATTAGAAAAGTATCAGGTTCAAGACTTGGTTGGTATAGAAGATGTGGATTGAAAACTGCAAATTATCTTTTATCGCCCAAAGTACTGTCAATTAAGAAAGCGGACCGACCAGGTCTGATCAATCCGCTTGAGTACTATTTATCGAATTAATGGTGTTTAATACAAATGTAGCGCCGTATACGAGTTCCGTACGTACGGTGCAATGAGAGGGGCGAGGTTTAACCTCCCCCTACTCTATTATCCTGCTATGATGTTTTACCATCCGAGAACCTTGTCGTAGAGTTCTTCGTATTTTCTTGCAGAGCTGTCCCATGAGAAGTTTGCTTCCATGCCGCGCTTTACGATATCTGACCAGCCCTTAGGCATGTCGAAGTAAACATGCTTTGCGTAGTTTATGATACCGAGCATTTCGTCGGCATTGTAGTTTGTGAATGAGAATCCGGTACCGGTGTTGTAGTACTCGTTGTATGCCTCAACGCTGTCCTTGAGACCGCCTGTTTCACGTACAATCGGAACTGTACCGTACTTGAGGGAGATAAGCTGTGTAAGACCGCATGGTTCAAAACGTGAAGGAACCAGCATTGCATCAGCAGCAGCGTATATCTTGTGGGCACGGTTTTCAGAGAAGAAGATGTTTGCGGAAACTCTTTCCGGCTTGATTCCCTGATAGTGTCTGAATGTGTTTTCGTATCTCTGTTCACCTGTACCGAGAACAACAAGCTGAGTGTTTTCATCAACGATTCTGTCGAGCACCCAGTTTACAAGGTCAAGACCCTTCTGGTCAGTAAGTCTTGATATGATGGCAATCATAAACTTGTTCTTGTCAACAGGAAGACCGAGCTCTCTCTGAAGCTCCATCTTGTTGGCATCCTTGCCCTTCCTGAAGTTTGCAACGGAGTATTTTTTGAAAATCTCATCGTCAGTCTCAGGATTGTAGCTTGTGTAGTCGATACCGTTTATGATACCGCAGAGAGAATTGTTCTTTGCTCTGAGAAGACCGTCCAGTCCCTCACCGTAGTATTCGTTCTGAATTTCCATGGCGTATGTTTCACTGACAGTTGTGATATAGTCAGCGTAAACCATGCCGCCCTTGAGCATGTTGGCATCCTTCTTAAACTCAAGCTTGTCCGGTGTGAACATGTAGCTCGGAAGGTCTGTGTTGTATTCGAAGGTCTTGATGTCCCAGATGCCCTGGAACTTAAGATTATGAATTGTCATGATTGTCTTTGTGCCGAAGTAGAAAGGATTTTCAGCATAGAGAGTATGAAGAAATACAGGTATGAGACCGGCCTGCCAGTCGTGGCAGTGGATGATATCAGGCTTGAAATTGATAACAGGCATGATAGCAAGTACAGCCTTGCAGAAAAATGTGAATCGTTCGATATCAAACTTCGGATCCGAGTAAGGTCTGTCACCGCCGAAATAATATTCGTTGTCAACAAAATAATAAGTTATACCGTCCAGTTCATACTTCATGATACCAACATGGAAGTTTCCTTTTCTCTTGCCGTAGTCCATATAGAAATGATGAATATACTGAAAATTATTTCTGTATTCCTGAGGAATAAAAGTGTAGTACGGCATTATTACAGCTGCTTCGTATTTTGTTCTGTCAAATGTTTTAGGAAGTGTTCCCACAACATCTGCAAGACCGCCTGTTTTGATAAAAGGCACGCATTCGGAAGCTGCAAAAAGAATTTTTTTCATATATGTGATTCCTTTCAATACTATGCATACTAATGTTGTTATTTTCCCGATAAAGTGAAAATATCTATGCTTATATTGTAGCATATTATCAAAAATAAAACAACTGCATAATCGTACAATATTGAGCGAAATTTTTATGAAACTGTGATTAAGATTCGCTGTGCCGGATTTTCGGGAGCAGGAGCTGAAATTCATTGCTTTTAAAATACTGCTGTGATATAATTATAGAAAAGTCAAAAATAATTTGACTTTCACTATAATTATCTTATTAATATTGCCTTGCACATTCGCTGACTGCGTTAGCTCCGTGCATATCGGCTAACAGTAAACGACCATTTCATTTGACGTTTAATATATAGTGAATGTCAAAAATGAAAGAGGGGGGATAGGTGTGAAGAAAACAGGCGGATTTGTCCTGAAGATGATAAAGGACAATTTTATTTCGCTTGCAGGTTTCGAATTCATTTTTAAAGCATCTGCTTTTATTCTGTTTGTCCCGCTTATAGTCAGTGCAGTGAATATCGCCACTGACAACGCCGGCCTCCTTTATATCACCACCAGAAATGTAGCACAGCTTATGAAAAATCCGGTCATGATAATTATGATTGCCGCAGTTCTGGTGATAACCATGTGCATCAGCTACTATGAGGTATGCTGCATCTGGTCCTGCTGTTCAAATTACAACAAGGGAATAAAATCCCGCATATCCGATATGTTCGCCGACGGTTTTATTCATCTGAGAAAAACAAGCCGGAGATACGGGATGAAGATTTTCATTCAGATGGCCGCGGTTTTTCCGCTGCTCAGTCTTCACATGGCACTGATACTGTGCT
Organism: Oscillospiraceae bacterium; assembly: GCA_045642145.1. Lineage (GTDB taxonomy): Bacteria > Bacillota > Clostridia > Oscillospirales > Ruminococcaceae > HUN007. The sequence goes on from JAZUIH010000030.1 coordinate 4,363, forward strand.
ACAGGGTTGATATACTGCAGAGCTGCATAAAATATATTTTCGGCGGAATGCATATCAGGCTGATTGCCGCCGTAGTTGCCGTCGCTTCGCTTTTCGGTTTTTCAGCAGTAACACAGAAGTTCGGAAAGACCATGTCAGAAAAGGAAACAGGCGGAAGATATTTTCTGAGGAGAACAGCCGGACTCGCAGCGGCAAATATTATAATAGCCGCAGTGCTTGCCGTGCTGTATTTTATACTGATTGTAATCGCCGCAGTGGTACTCAGATTTTTCACTTCGGAAAAATTTTCACTGGTATATCTCATAAGGTTTGAGGATTACATGTACTATTTCCTCGCCTTTGCGGCAGGGTCCCTTGGTATGATTGTGAACAATGCCCTTATATTTTCATGGCATGACAGGGCAAGGCATACAGGTGAGCATACCAGGAGAAAAAGAGGCTTCAGGCGCAGAATAATAAGTGTTCTGCTTGTAATCGTATTTGCTGCCGACGTGAGCAGGGCAGCAGGATACGTGATAAACGGTTCACATGTACTGGAGGATATTTTTATAGGTACAAGAGTTACAGCCCACAGAGGCGGTGCAAAGTTCGTGCCGGAAAACACCATGTACGGTGTCAGGTACGCGATAGAATCAGGCGCGGACTATATCGAGATAGACGTTCAGCTTTCTGCTGACGGAGTTGTATTTCTTCTCCACGATGAAAATCTGAAGAGAACAACAGGAAAAAACAGGCTCGCGTTTAATCTTACATATGATGAGATAGCTGCCCTCGATGCAGGCAGTTATTTCGGAAATGAATTTTCAGATGCATATATTCCGACTCTGGATGAGGTGCTGAGAGAGTGCAAGAGTAAAATAAATCTTAATATTGAGATAAAAAAATCCCGTGAGGGAAAGGAGCTTGTAAACAAGGTTCTTGATCTGATTGAGAGCTATGACATGAAGGAACAGTGCGTTGTAACTTCGACGGAGTATGCGTATCTCAGACAGATTAAACAGCAGAAGCCGGAGATAAAGACCGGTTTCATATCAAACATGCTTTACGGTGAAGCGGCTTCACTTGAGTACGCGGATTTCTTCAGTGTAAAATACGTCGTGGTAAGCGAGAGTTTCGTGAGAAATGCCCACAGTGCCGGCAAGGAGGTTCATGTCTGGACCGTAAATACCAAGTCTCTTATCGAGAGAATGAAGGCACTCGACGTTGACTGCATAATAACAGACAACCCGGTTCTCTGCCGCAAGATTATTTCACGAAAGAACGGCCGTAAAACATTTGCCGAAATACTTCAGGCGTTTCTGTACAAAAAATAGGATGTAACTGATATGCGGATTTTTATTCCGCAGGCAGCTGCAATAGTATTAAAAAAGGTTGTGAAGGGATTTGTATGTATATATACTCAGATGCGGGGATGACACTCTGTACACCGGTATAGCGGCCGATATGAACAGACGTTACCGGCAGCATACCGGGAAAATAAAAGGCGGGGCAAAATATACACACAGCCGCGGCGTGAAAAAGGTTGAGGCACTATGGGAAACAGACAGCAGCACTGCAGCAAGAAAAATGGAATGCTCGCTGAAAAAGCTCCCGCGTAACCTCAAGGAGCAGCTGATTTCCAGTCCGCAGCTCATAACGGAAAAATTCATACCTTCACTGTCAGAGTTTGAGTACAGGGTAGCTGTGTTCAGCGGAGAAGGAGAGTAACAGGAGGACATAGATGAATATTGATTTAACTGAAACAGCCGCATTCGGTGTGGCAGGAAATTTTACGGGTCACCTTGAACAGGCAGGGGAGGCCTCTGATTTTGTAAATGTAAAGGTAGCTGATGCATCAGCACCCAAGGCGATTTTCCCGACATATATCCCGGGAGCAGCGGATCCGGTGCCGGAGTTTCTGACAGTATTTCCTTTTGATGCAGAGACAATTCTCTATCCTCAGGACCAGAAGAAGCTTCAGATTGAACCGGAGTGTGCGGTTGTGTTTGACGCACAGTGGGACGGCGAAAAGCTCACAGGACTTAAGCCTGTTGCATTCGGTGCTTCAAACGACTGTTCGATAAGACGCGAAGGTGCAAAGAAAATCAGTCTTAAGAAAAACTGGGGAAGCTGCAGCAAGGGCTTCTCATCACACCCGATTGCAGTTGATTCCTTTGACAGCAGCAGTATATTAAATGACTACAGAATAGCAAGCTTCCTTGTACGTGACGGTAAAACATACGCATACGGCGAGGACAGCGCAGTAAGAGACTACAGCTATGTTTACGGAAAGCTCATGGACTGGATGCTCGATAAATTCAATAACCAGAAGGACGAAGGTCCTGCCGAGGAAATAGGAAGCTATCTCATCGCCGCCGGCAGACCGGAAAGAATTCTCGTTTCCATCGGTGCCACAAGATACACCGAATTCGGCGAAACAAACTTCCTCACATACGGCGACCACTCAGTAGTTGTTCTCTATCCGGAGTCAGTATACACATGCGGACAGATAGAAAAAATGGTCTCGGAAAACGACCTTGACTACCCGGACATTTCCGTACTCGACCAGATTGTAAAACGTCAGTAACCCATCACAGAGAAATCAGACATCCGTCCGATGTCTGCAGCTAAAGCAAAAAACGGGAGACTCTTTTGATGAGCCTCCCGTTTTTTATGAATAAAGGAACCGTTACTGTTGACATTCGCTTAATTTCATGTTATTATAAATTGTAAACTAAAATCTTTAAAATCAGGTATACAATGAAACTGGAGTGAAAACAATGACACCACTTACACTTGCCGAAGAAATTATTAACGGCAGAAGAATAAACCGAAATGATGATTTATCATTTTTTACAGACTGTAATCTGGATGAACTCTGTGAGGGGGCGGACAGGATAAGGAAGGCTCTCGTTGGGGATAAGGTTGATCTGTGTTCGATAATCAACGGACGCAGCGGCAGATGCCCTGAGGACTGCAAATACTGTGCTCAGTCAGCACATCACAATACAGAATGTGAAGTATACGACTTTCTTCCGGAGGAAAAAATCCTTGAAGCGTGCCGGCTTAATGAGAGCGAGGAGGTTCACCGTTTTTCCATAGTGACTTCAGGACGCGCGCTCACAGGCGAGGAGTTTGAGAAGGCCGTTCATGCCTATGAGATGATGAAGAGCGAATGCAGAATTGAACTTTGTGCATCGATGGGATTTATAAGTGAGGAGCAGCTTCACAGACTTCACGAGGCCGGTGTTACAAGCTATCACCACAATATAGAAACTTCTGAGAGAAACTTTCCGAATATCTGCACTACACACACATATGCCCAGAAGATGGAGATGCTGAAAAAGGTAAAAGCAGAGGGGATGTATGTCTGCTCCGGAGGCATCATAGGAATGGGAGAGACCTGGGAGGACAGACTTGATATGGCTGTAAGCCTTGCTGAGATCGGCGCTGATTCAATCCCGATAAATGCACTTATGCCGATTCCGGGTACACCTCTTGAACACCTTGAGAGAATATCCGAGCCTGAGATTCTCAGAACAGTTGCATTTTTCAGATTTATAAATCCGACTGCAGAGATAAGACTTGCTGCCGGACGTGCTCTTCTCACAAATGACGGCGAGCTTGCCTTCCGTTCAGGTGCATCAGCCACAATCACCGGAAATATGCTGACAACAGCAGCCTGTGCAACTATAAGAAGCGACAAGAAAATGCTCGCCGCACTCGGACGCGACGCAGTGCCTGACTATGCTAAATAAAATTCCATATTCTTTACAAAAAAAATCACCTTCAGAAAACTGAAGGCGATTTTTTTTAGAAATGAATTTTTATTATATAAAGACGTAGTAAATAACTTAAATAAAGTTTCTCGGATCAACCGTATTGTCCTTGTTCCAGAACTGGCTGTCCATTGATGTTGACTTGTGTACCTCAAAGTGAAGGTGAGGACCTGTTGAATATCCGGTTGAACCGGCATATCCGATTATGTCACCCTTTGAAACGTACTGCTTCGGACTTACACTGACAGAACTCATATGTGCGTAGAGTGTTGAGTACTTTCCGTCAGAGTGGGCGATAACAACATATCTGCCGTATCCGCCGCCGCATCCGCAGCTTGAGCTCTTTCCGTAGTTGTGAGTACATGTGTTAGGTGCGGTAACTACAATTCCGCTTGCAGCAGCCACTATAGGTTTTCCCATTATTGTGCCGCCGTCTGAAGCAGTGATGTCAACGCCCTTGTGGAATGTACCCCATCTCGAACCCCATTCACTTGTGATTGTGCCGTATCCGTTTGCCATAGGCCATCCGAATCCGCTGGATGATGATACCGGAGGAGGCGGTGCCTGGGTTTCAACTGAAGGAGTTACAGGTTCCTCAGGAGCAGGTGCTTCTGTAACCGGAGCCTGTGATGAAGCAGGTTCTTCCTTCTTCGGAGGTTCAGTTTCCCTTCCTGCAGCAGCGTTCTGTTCAGCTCTTCTTGATTCCTCTTCAGCACGCTTTGACTCTTCAATACGTCGTGATTCCTCAGCACGCTTTGATTCTTCAGCAAGCCTTGAAATCTCCTCGGCACGGCTTTCAGCAACTGACTGTGCAACTGAAGCGGCAACTGATTCTGATTCTGAGATGCTTACAGACTCGCTTATTGAAAACTGAATAAGCATCTGCTGGATTTCTTCCATTTCCTCAGCAATCTTTTTGAGCTCTTCTTCCTGCTCAGCCATTGCCTCTTCGCGTTCCTCTATAGATGAAATAATTTCATCCTTAACGCCGTTGATACGGTTAAGCTCTGCCTGGGTTTCCATGTAGTTTACGCCGAGCTCCTCAAGAGCCTCAGTGTACTCGTCCTTCTTTTCCTTTTCGGATGCGAGGTTTTCCTCAAGAATATCCTGCTGGTTCTGAAGTGACTGCTTAAGAAGCTTCAGGTCATCAATCTGTTCCTGAAGTCCTTTTATAAGTGCATCATCGTGTTCTGCAACCTTAGCGATAAGCTCGAACTTTGCAAGCATATCATAGAATGACGATGAGCCAGAAAGGATTGATGAAATATTGTCTCCGGACGCCATGTATGATGCACGGAGTCTCTGCTTGAGGAGACTGAGATTGTTATCAATCTTTTCATCTGTTGTTTTTATCTTTGACTCGATGGAATTAATCTTGTCAACGTTGCTGCCGATTTCGATATCGAGTTTTTCAATCTGTCCCGCAACAAAGTCGATGTTCTGATTCTGAAGCTCCATCTTTTCAGTGAGCGCGTTTTTATATTCAAGCTTGGACTGCTCGTCCATAACTACTTCATCATATTTTTCCTTAGCCTGATCAATCTCAGCCTGAAGCTCGGCAATCTTCTGGTTGTTGTCTTCCTTCATCTGCTCGAGATCGCTGATTGACTGCTCAGCCATATCCGGTGAAAAAGCTGTAACCGGAGTGTAATAAAACGATGAACATGCCATCGCAGAAGAAATGCAAAAAGCAGCAATAACTTTACTAAAGCTTCTATTCATTACGTAAATAGTCCTTTCATGATTGTCAATCCCCGTATTGTCTGCTGTCATCCGACAAATATATTATATTACAAATCGGTAACAATGTCAAGTGAGAGTTATGTGAAAACAATTTGCAGCGGAGTAAACCGGCCTTGTTTTCCTGCCAGTGTTCTGATATAATATACATAAACAGGAGGGAAAGTGATTTGAAAAAGGAAAATAAAATAATCTCTGAGGTGCTTGACTATCTTGCAGTTTTCGCAGGAGCAGTGACAGCCGCATTTGCCATAGAGGAGTTTCTTGTTCCGTGTACCATACTTGACGGAGGCGTGGTCGGAATAAGCATCATGATAAGCACGCTGTTTAAAATACCTCTCGGTGTTCTCACAATTGTGCTCAATATCCCGTTTCTCATGGCCGGTTTCCGTAAACTCGGACACACCTTTATAGTAAAGTCTGCCTTTGCAATGACAATATTTTCAGTCTTTCTGGAAATTTTCAAAAACTTCACAAACGTAACCGAGGAAAACCTTCTTGCGGTAAGCTTCGGCGGTGTTATACTCGGTATCGGTGCAGGACTTGTTATCAGGTTCGGCGGATGCCTTGACGGAACTGAAACCGTCGCAATTCTGCTGAATAAAAAATTCAAGTTTCCGGTAGGGCGTACCGTACTCATTTTCAATATAGTGATTTATTCGGCAGCAGGAATCCTCTTCGGATTTGACCGCGCCATGTACAGCCTTCTGACATATTTCATCACATCAAAAATACTCGATATGGTTGAGTCCGGTATGGAACAGGCCAAGGCTGCAATGATAATAACAAGCGACGCTGAAACCATTGCAAATGAAATTTACACAAGACTCGGACGTACAGTCACCATTATGGAGGGCGAGGGACTTGTAAGCGGAAGAAAGGTAGTTCTCTACTGCGTCCTGACAAGATTCGAGGTCCATGAACTGAAGTCAATAATCCAGGGCATAGATACATCCGCATTTATTGCAGTAAGCGACGTATCAGAAATAATAGGAAATCATATCAAGAGATATGACAGGGAAATAAAAAGTGAATAAAAAAAACGCCGGAATGATACTTCCGGCGTTTTTATTTATGACATAATCCCGATGATTATGTGATTACTTTATTTCGCTGTGGAACTGCTGGAGTGACTTAACTGAGTTTGCACCCTTGTTCTTTACAGCCTTGATACCTTCAACTGTAGCCTTTGCAGCAGCAATTGTTGTAACGTAGAATATCTTCTTGCGGATTGCGCTCTTTCTGATGTATGAGTCATCTTCAAGACCCTTCTTGTTGTCAGGTGTGTTGATTACGATATCAATTTCACCGTTTGTGATAGCATCGAGGATGTTAGGACGACCCTGCTGGAGTTTGAAGATCTTTTCAGCAGCGATTCCGTTTTCAGTGAGGAGAGCGTATGTGCCGCCTGTTGCCTTGATTTTGAATCCGAGTGCTTCAAAGTCCTTTGCAATCTGAATGATTTCAGGCTTGTCACCGTCGTTGATACTGATAAGAACTGTTCCTGAGAGAGCAATCTTTGTCTGAGTTGCTTCCTGAGCCTTGTAGTAAGCTTCGCCGAAGTTTTCTGACATACCGAGAACTTCACCTGTTGAACGCATTTCAGGTCCGAGGAGAGGGTCTACTTCAGGGAACATATTGAACGGGAATACAGCTTCCTTTACACCGTAGTGGCTGAACTTCTTGTCCTTAAGTGAAGGAACAGGTGATGCATTTCCTGTAAGAGGAGCTGTGATAATCTGTGTTGCAAGATTAACCATCTGGATGTCGCATACCTTTGAAACGAGCGGTACTGTTCTTGATGCACGTGGATTTGCTTCGAGAACGTAAACCTTTCCGTTTTCGATAGCATACTGCATGTTCATAAGACCCTTTACGTTCATTTCCTTTGCAATCTTCTTTGTGTACTCCTTGATTGTTGCAACATTTTCAGGAGAAATATTAAGTGAAGGAAGGATACATGCGGAGTCACCTGAGTGAATACCTGCAAGCTCGATATGTTCCATAACAGCAGGAACAAATACATTTTCACCGTCACTGATTGCATCAGCTTCGCATTCGAGAGCGTTGTTGAGGAATCTGTCGATAAGGATCGGTCTGTCAGGTGTTACGCCTACGGCAGCAGCCATATAGATTCTGAGTGAATCAGCATCGTGAACAACTTCCATACCGCGTCCGCCGAGAACGTATGAAGGACGAACCATTACAGGATAGCCGATCTTTTCTGCGATAGCAAGAGCATCGTCAACTGTAACAGCCATTCCTGATTCAGACATCGGGATGCCGAGTCTTTCCATCATCTCTCTGAAGAGGTCTCTGTCTTCAGCAAAGTCAATTGTTTCAGGAGTTGTGCCGAGGATGTTTACGCCGTTCTTCTTGAGGTCAGCTGCAAGGTTGAGCGGTGTCTGTCCGCCGAACTGAGCGATAACGCCAACCGGCTTTTCCTTTGCGTGTATTGAAAGAACATCTTCAAGTGTAAGAGGTTCAAAGTAAAGCTTGTCAGATGTATCATAGTCAGTTGATACTGTTTCAGGGTTACAGTTAATCATGATTGTCTCAAAGCCGAGTGACTTGAGAGCCTTTGCAGCATGAACGCAGCAGTAGTCAAATTCGATACCCTGACCGATTCTGTTAGGACCTGAACCAAGGATCATAATCTTTGGCTTGTCCTGGTTTACAGTGCTTCTGTCTTCTATATTGTATGATGAGTAGTAGTATGCAGCATCCTGTGTACCGCTTACGTGAACGCCTTCCCATGCCTCAGTGATACCGTAGCCGAGTCTCTTTTCACGAACTTCTTCCTCTGATACTTCAAGAATCTGTGAGAGGTACTTGTCTGAGAAACCGTCCTTCTTTGCCTGGAGAAGAACTTCCTTTGAAGGAACGCTTCCCTTTGCAGCGATAAGAGCATTTTCCTCGTCAACGAGTTCCTTCATCTGTTCAATGAAGTAGTGCTTGATCTTTGTGAGCTCAAAGAGTTCATCAACAGTTGCGCCCTTGCGGAGTGCTTCGTACATGATGAACTGACGTTCAGATGTAGGGATATGGAGCATGTCGAGGAGTTCTTCCTTTGACTTACTGTTGAAGTCCTTTGCAAAGCCGAGACCGTAGCGTCCCTTTTCAAGGCTTCTGACTGCCTTCTGGAAAGCTTCCTTGTATGTCTTGCCGATACTCATAACTTCGCCGACAGCTCTCATCTGTGTTCCGAGCTTGTCTTCTGAGTTCTTGAACTTTTCAAATGCCCAGCGTGCAAACTTGATTACTATATATTCGCCGTCCGGAAAGTACTTGTCAAGTGTGCCGTACTTGCCGCATGGAATGTCCTCAAGTGTAAGACCTGTAGCAAGCTTTGCAGAAACAAGGGCAATAGGGAAGCCTGTAGCCTTTGAAGCAAGAGCAGATGAACGTGATGTTCTCGGGTTGATTTCGATAACGATGATTCTTCCGTCCTTAGGGTTCCTTGCAAACTGAACGTTTGTGCCGCCGATAACCTGAATAGCATCAACGATCTTGTATGCCTGTCTCTGGAGTTCCTTCTGAACATCCTCAGAGATTGTAAGCATAGGAGCTGAACAGAAGCTGTCACCTGTGTGAACACCGATAGGGTCGATGTTTTCAATGAAGCATACTGTAATCATGTTGCCCTTGCGGTCTCTTACAACTTCAAGTTCGAGTTCTTCCCATCCGAGAACAGATTCTTCAACGAGAACCTGGCCGACGAGTGAAGCCTGAAGGCCTCTTGCACAGACTGTCTTGAGTTCTTCAGTATTGTAAACAAGACCGCCGCCTGTACCGCCCATTGTGTAGGCAGGTCTTAAGCAAACCGGATAACCGAGCTTGTCAGCAATAGCAAGAGCTTCCTCAACTGTGTAGGCAACTTCAGATCTTGCCATTTCGATTCCGAGGCTGTCCATTGTCTTCTTGAATTCTATACGGTCTTCACCGCGCTCGATAGCGTCAACCTGAACACCGATAACTTCAACATTGTATTTTTTAAGGATTCCAAGCTGGTCGAGCTCTGAACAGAGATTAAGACCGGACTGTCCGCCGAGGTTAGGGAGGAGGCAGTCAGGACGTTCCTTTGCAATGATCTCTTCGAGTCTTGCAGCGTTAAGCGGTTCAAGATAAGTTACATCAGCGATTCCCGGGTCAGTCATGATAGTAGCCGGATTGGAGTTTACGAGAACAATTTCGTAACCAAGGCTTCTGAGAGCTTTACAGGCCTGTGTTCCTGAGTAGTCAAATTCACATGCCTGACCGATAATAATCGGACCGGAGCCGATGATAAGAACTTTTTTCTTTTTTTCCATAAAAATCTTCACTTCTCCTGATATAGATTTGATTTTTGCCTATTTAAATTCTATTATATCACATACAGACCTAAAAATAAATAGATTTTCCGAAAAAAACTTAACAAAATAAACCCTGTGAATATATGTACTGATTTTACGGCATCCGGCACAGAAACTTCCTGACATACGTCCGAAGAAAATGTCCCGCCGGTGTACTGCGGTATTTCTGCGTCATTTATATACTGTCTGACGAAAACACCGACTGAGTATTCTGTACGCCGTACTATTGTAAACGCATAAAATAAATGCGTTTACAATTAGCCGATTTGCACGGAGATGACGTAGGCGGTCTTTCATTACTCACGCAGTGAGTAATAGAAACGACCTCTGCAAGGGCTGCTAAAGAAAACAAGCCAAAGGCGAAGTTTGATTTCTGCAGC
>JAZUIH010000031.1:0-2555 GCA_045642145.1 Oscillospiraceae bacterium
CATCAAGTACCATCATTACTGCAAAACCAATTGAAAATGATATAGTCCCGATATTTGAATGTTCTCCTGATGACATTTCAGGTATAAGTTCCTCAACTACAACATAGAGCATTGCACCGGCTGCAAAACTGAGAAGATACGGCATAAACGGTATTACCGCCCCTGCAGCAAATATCATAACAACTGCACCCAGAGGTTCAGCTGCACCGGACATAACACCGCTTAAAAATGCCCGGAATTTACTCATACCCTCTGATTTTAACGGCATTGAAACTATAGCTCCCTCCGGAAAATTCTGAACAGCAATTCCAACGGCCAGTGCCAGTGCTCCTGCAGAAGTTATTGTCCGGTTTCCGTAGTGAAGCCCGGCGTAAACTATACCTACAGCCATTCCTTCAGGAATATTGTGAAGCGTTACCGCAAGCAGCAGCATTGCATTTTTAGAAAGTCGTCCGGAACGTATCCCCTCTGCTTTGTCACTGTTCATATGCAGATGAGGAATCAGATTATCAAGCAGCAGTAAAAATGTTATTCCGGACAAAAAGCCTGTAACAGCAGGAATAAAAGCAAGTCTCCCCATATTTTCAGACTGTTCCATAGAAGGTATCAGCAGACTCCACACACTTGCAGCAGTCATTACACCTGCTGCAAAGCCTGTGAAAACACGCTGTATATTCATATTTATATCTTTTTTCATAAAGAAAACGCATGCAGAACCAAGTGCTGTACCAAGAAAAGGAATCATAAGTCCCTGAATTATTTCCGTCATACTTTCAGGCTCCTTTCTTCAAAGATTTTATTTTGACCAATTCGAATAATTATAGTGAACGCGGAAACAGAAACAGGCCTTTTCGAACTGCACGAAAAAGCCTGATCTGTAAAAAATAATGGGAGAAAATAATTTATCTTGTTACGTTAAAAGCTTTTATACCAGGATAAACAGCGCTTGTACCGAGTTCTTCCTCGATTCTGAGAAGCTGATTATATTTTGCAACTCTTTCACTTCTGCTCGGAGCACCTGTCTTAATCTGGCATGTGTTAAGAGCAACTGCAAGGTCTGCAATAGTTGTATCTGCTGTTTCACCGCTTCTGTGTGAAGAAATAGCTGTATATCCTGCCTTTTGAGCCATCTTGATTGCTTCAAGAGTTTCAGAAACTGAACCAATCTGATTAAGCTTTATAAGAATCGAATTTCCGCAGCCGAGTTCAATACCCCTGGAAAGCCTTTCTGTATTTGTAACGAACAGGTCATCACCAACAAGCTGAACCTTACCGCCAAGTTCCTTTGTAAGGAGCTGCCATCCTTCCCAGTCTTCCTCATCAAGAGCATCCTCGATTGAAATAATCGGATATTTTTCAACAAGCTGCTTCCAGTGTTCAATAAGTTCTGTGGAAGTAAACTTTGTACCAGCCTTAGGAAGAACATATTCACCCTTTGTTCCGCTCTTCCATTCACTTGATGCAGCATCCATAGCAATCATGAAATCTCTGCCTGGTTCATAGCCGGCATTCCTTACCGCTTCAAGAATATACTGAATAGCTTCCTCATCACTTGCAAGATCAGGTGCAAATCCGCCTTCATCACCTACTGAAGTAGCAAGACCCTTTGATTTGAGAAGTGCAGCAAGTGCATGGAAAACTTCAGCGCACCATCTGAGAGCTTCCTTAAAGTCTGGAGCACCTACAGGCATGATCATAAATTCCTGTACGTCAACAGTATTGGCTGCATGAGCGCCACCGTTAAGGATGTTCATCATTGGAACAGGAAGTCTGTTTCCTGAAACACCGCCGAGGAATCTGTAAAGCGGAATATCAAGCGCAGTCGCTGCTGCTCTTGCACACGCAATTGAAACAGCAAGTATTGCATTGGCACCAAGCTTAGACTTGTCCTTTGTTCCGTCAGCCTCAATCATAGCCTTGTCAACAGAATATATATCAGAAGCATCCATACCTGTAAGTATTTCACTGATAATATTATTGATATTTGAAACAGCTTTTGTAACGCCCTTACCGCAGTATCTTGACTTGTCACCGTCTCTGAGTTCAAGTGCTTCAAATTCACCTGTTGATGCACCGCTCGGTGCTGTTCCTCTGCCAACTGTTCCGTCTGCAAGATAAACCTCAGCTTCCACTGTAGGATTGCCTCTTGAGTCAAGAATCTCACGTCCGACTACTTTTTCAATTTCAAGATATTTCATAAAATGATTCTCCTTTTTTTACTATGCAGACATAACCCCGAAAGTAACTACTCTCGGGTAACAAACAGTTCGCACTCTGTTTATTTAAAGGAGTCTGCATGAATTATTCTCTTTAGTTAGCTCTGACTAACTATTGATAGTTTAACACATATTTTTCTGAATGTCAACAGTCTGAAAAAAATTTCTGTACTAAAATCTGTTTAAGAAACTGCCCCTATAAACAAAATTCAGCGCAGCAAAGATACGTATTTACGAAACTTTGCTGCGCTGTAGATACATTGTTGTTGTTTTTCCATACGGCTCTTCTGTACCCCTGGTCGATAGACGTGCTGGTAATTTACGCCACACTTGACAGAA
>JAZUIH010000032.1:0-9041 GCA_045642145.1 Oscillospiraceae bacterium
ATTTACATCCACTCGAAAGATTTCGCAAAAGACCTATTCCATACTTTGTCTCTATGTGATTATCTTCAGTCAGATTTGCTCTGTCAATATCCCATATGATATTTCTCACTTCTTCAGTAAAATCTTTATTTGCCGTATAAAGATTGAAAAACTGATCATTTATAAGCACATATTCTTTTTGGTTGTCAGTATTTGTATATAAATATATCAATTCTAATCCTCCGCCATAATATTGTTATCCTGAAAATATATGTTATCTTTATGAATAAGTACTATTTTTTAACTAAAAGACAAATTGTTTCACAATGATTCGTATGTGGAAACATATCCACAGGCTGAATCTTTTCCACCTTATACCCATTCCTTGTAAATCTCATCAGATCCTTCTCCTGTGTTTCCGGATTGCAGGAAATATACACAATCCTTGAAGGGTTAAGCTTCATTGCAGATTCTACGAACTCTCTGGTGGCACCGGCTCTCGGAGGGTCCATGAAGAGGACATCTGCTTTCATTTTTTCAGCAGCCATGCCTGCAAGAAATTCTGTGGCGTCTTCGCTGTAGAATCTTACGTTCTTTGCGTTGTTGAGCTTAGCGTTCTGAATGGCATCCTTTACGGCCTGTTTGTTAAGCTCTACTGAAATAACCTTTGCGGCTTTCTTTGATGCGATAAGTCCTATGGTGCCTATTCCGCAGTATGCGTCAACAACTGTTTCGTGTCCTGTAAGAGCAGCGTATTCCATTGCTTTTCTGTAAAGCACCTCTGTCTGCTGCGGGTTAATCTGATAGAATGACTTTGAGGAAATTCTGAATCTGCAGCCACAGAGAATGTCCTCGATATATCCGTCGCCGTACAGAACTATTTCGCGTTCACCGAGAACGAGAGTTTCTGTCTTGTCGTCAGCAATGTTGTGAATGATGGTGGTAATCTCCGGATGTATGTTAAGGAGTTCCTTTATAAATACATTTTTATTAGGGAAAAGCGGTGTTGATGCTGCAAGGACAACCATAATCTGTCCTGTTTTAAATGCACGTCTGACAAGAACATGACGGAGAAAACCTGAGTCGTTTGTTCTGTCGTATGCAGTCAGCTTCAGCTCCTTCATGAGGTTTCTGATTGTTACAACAATCTCATCAGCCTTTTTATCCTCAATCAGGCATGAATCAACTGCGGCAATGCCCTTTGTCTTTGACTGGTACACACCCGAAACTATTTTTCCGCCCCTGGCAGGCACGAAGTATGACTGCACCTTGTTTCTGTAGTGATAAGGGTAGTACATACCGATTATTTCATTTACCGTACCAAACTTTGCAAGATACTTTTCTGCAATTCCCTGCTTGTACTTCAGCTGCTCCTCACAGGTCATATTCTGAAGCTGACAGCCTGAACATTTTTTTGCTACCGGACACTTATTCATTTTAAAATTCACCTTTCAATCTGTTTGCGGCACTCCCGTATTCGTCATAAGTACATTTCATAATAGCATATCATTGCGGCTGTGTCAATAGATTCAGAAAAATGCGTTATCAGCGGCCTGCTCTGCTATCGTTCACCCCGACACACAGAAAACTCTTTCGCATCCGAAAATACGAAAGAGTTTTCTGTATTATTTTTCTGTATTGTTATTCTGTAATATTGTCAGGAAGAAATCTTTCCGGCTGTGATAAATATCTGCTGTTTACCTTTCCTGCAGGTACCTCTGCGATGACGACTCCGTAGTAGTCGTATCCGGTTTCACTGTCAGTAATCTCGCCGTGTAAAATTGCCTTTACAGTACCTTTTTCCCTGTCATACTGAATAAATCCGTCTGTAAAATCTGTTGATATGCTCTTTATTACACTGTCCTCTGAAACATAGTAAGGCTTTGCATAGTTACGGAAATCAGAACCGAGAATGTCCTCTGCAGAGAGTCTTTTAAGAGTTTCAGGATCATTGTAAACACAAACGTTTTCCTTTGACTCGACTACCCAGAGATTAAGTCCGGTCTGGTCATAAACCTGTTCAGGAAGATGCAGTGTAGAAAACGGAGGAGATGAATGCAGTTTTCCGCAGACATGCACGGTTTCACCTCTTACGCCGTTCTGGTAAAGTGTATCAAACCTGCTGTTCAGCTCCGTTACTGCAGATGAGTCAAGAAATCTTGAAACACTGATTATATCTGTCATATATTTTCTGCCGCATTCACTGCACTGATGCCATGTGAAGGAATTATACGGTCTGTACTTTGCCTTCTGTGCATTTTTTACTGTCGCAGACATATCAAAGTACTTCATGGTAAGATTGTCTGATGTCAGTCTGTAGTCTGTGTCACCGGACACGTACTTCACTGCTCTGAATACTCCGTTGTCCTCATATATAACAGAGTCGATTGTAAACAGCTCCGGTTTTTCAGACGCTGTAAACGGCACACCGTCATAGTTTATATATGCAGCCATCGCATTCAGTTCCCTGACGCAGTCCGCTCCGTCTGCAAAGAGCTCTGAAAAATCAGTTATTCTTTTTCCTGTTCTGAGACTGTAGTTAAGTGTCACAGGCTTAATATCCGTCATATAATCGTCAGAGGAAAAACGCTCTGCAAATCCGTTATCAAAAGAAATATTCTCATATGTGCGTGTGCAGTACAGCATAACTGAGAGGAATCCGTTTCTGATATCTGCAGTACATGAAACCATGTCTCCGGTGCTGTTTTCATCACCGTTATCAGCAGCCTGAGCCATAAGCTTCAGCTCGTCAGTCGCGTTTCGTATATCCGCATTTATCATATCCTCAAGCTGCCTGTCTCTCAGCACGGAAATCTGGCAGTATCCTTCTGAGTTAAGAGAAATTCTCTTTTCTGTTCCGCTGATGTTTTCAGACTCAGTGAACGAATAGTACAGGTCATCACTGCTTATCTTCCATTCTTTTCTCTGAGGCTTGTCGTTGTGTTCAGGAGCTGCAGGTTTCTGTGTTTCAGCAGGCTTCTGAGTCACTGACGGACTGCTTCCGCCGCTGTTTCCGCCGGACTGGCTCTGTGTGCTGACTGTATTTCCTGACCTGACAGAAACTGATGTAACAGCTTCAGTTTCTGTAGTTACCGGCGCAGCTGTCTCCTCTGTGATTTCAGCTGTAATAACCTCCGCCTGCATGGTCTGTACTGCTGCAGCAGCTTCTGTAACCGCACCTGTCTGAGACACAGCCTCCGTAACAGCTTCCGTAGTGCAGACACTTTCCCCGGAAGCAGCAGGACTGCCTGTCTCACTGTCTGTCTCAACAGAAAGCCTGTTTTCTGCACATCCGTACAGATTTGCCATCATAAGAACTGCCGCTGCCCAAAGAAGTATTTTCTCATTTTTTCTTTTCATTTTTCTTCTCCTTTTTTGATGTCTCTTTTTTTACTCTTGTTTTCTTATATATAACTGCCAGTGCCTTTTCAGATGCTGCCATATCCTCTTCACGGCACTCTGCACCGCCGTAACGGACAGGATAATATCTCTCTGTCAGTGCAGATACTTCTGATATTTTATATTCAGAAGCAAGCTCAGACGGTGTACTTGAAAACTTCACGGACGGATCAGCAAGCCTGAACCACATCATTACAAGCCTGTAACCCTCTCTGAATTTTTCTGTTCCGCTGTTCATTTTTTTATACTCAGCATACTGGTTTTTCCAGATTCTCCTGTTACTCATTCTGCTGAATACTGTCGGTATCTCCTCGGTCATGTCCACATATTCGTCAGTGTATCCAAGTGACCTTAAGCTGTCATCTTTTTTTCCGCCCTTTGAAAATGCTCTTCTGAGACTGGCCATCATATACCTCGCAGCTGCTGCAAGCCAGCCCTTCTTTATAATATATACAATTACAGCTGCAGCAAACAGTGTGCTGAAAATCTCAGCAGACTTCTGCAGAATAAGATTCGGTTCATATGAAGACATGGCTTCTTCTGACTCTTCAAGGAGCCTCTGGAGCTCCTCTTCGGAAGGCATCTCCATTTCCCCGACGTCAAATTCAGTAATCGAAATTACCTTTACAACCTGCCTCATAACCGCGCTTAATCCGGTGGAAACAGCGTGTGCAGTCTGCTTGTAAAAAATCATCAGAACAAGAACTATGCCGCTGAGTACTGCTGTGAATATGCGGTTAAATCTCATCATTCCCTGCGGAAGATATCTCCTGTCATAGTGTCTGAAGGTAACCTGTCTGCTGATATTTTTCTCGTTGCCAAGGAACATCCAGAGTATAATCATTATTCCGAGCGGCACTGCAAATACAACAGAATCAAAGTCATATAGTTTTACAAATGAATTTCCAAGTATTATGTACATCACAAGCGACGCTATAAACAGCGGAGTATTTACCGTTTTTTCATTTCCGCGTCCGTAAACCCGTGTGCCGGTAAAGTATGATGCTGCAAACAGCAGAGCAGCAATTATATGCGTTCCTCCTTTTAAAGCCCACATAATCAGTACAGTAAAAAATGCAGGCAGGAGTCCTGCTGAATAAACAAGCCATTTTGACTTTGTCTCAGCACTGTAGAAGAAAAATCTCACTGCAAAACCGACAGTCATGAATACCGCTGTCAGCCCGGTTACTGCCGCTATCTCAGGAAAGAGTCTCTCACCGTAGGCTGCGGATGCCGCAATCAGTATAACAGGAAGATAACACAGCCAGGTCCACACAAGAGCAGTTTTTTTCATACTGCAGCACCTCCTGAAAACTGAGGACTTACAAAAACAAGTCCGGGATATTCGAGTCCCATGTACTCCATGTCATCTGTCACATAGGCGGAGACAACTATAATCTCACTGCTTCCGCTGATATACAGGGCGTGTGACAGATATCTGTCAAAGTTTTCAGCCGGCTCAGTTTTAAGCTGTGCAAGCTCCCTTAGCAGCTGAAACTCGTCTGTGGATACAGCACCGGTCATTTCGCCGTATGAAATATCGTTTGTCATCAGGTGTACCCTTCTTCCGGCACTGCAGTTTACACATATAATACCGGCACAGACCCTGATGCATCTCTCAGTAATCTCAGGTCTTTTAAGACTGATATAATCTTCAGGAGATGACTGAATATTGAGTATAACTGTAAGATCAGTATCCGTGGTAAAGTCGTTTTTATTTACCATGAGCTGCTGCTCCTTTGCTGTGGCAAGCCAGTTTATACTCCTTACACTGTCTGTTATTCTGTACTCGCGTATGCCGTTTACAAAAAACGGATCGCTTATAAGACGCGGTGTGGTAAATATCTCACCCGTATATGCCCCGGTTATCCTGTCCTCCGGGTCACAGTCCTCACATGAAGGGAGAACTGTTATTTTGGCAGCACTCAGACGGGTGCTGTCTATCATATAGTAATCCTTCACAAGTCCGAGGGCATCAGCAGCTGAAATGATGATTCTGTCGGTGCCGAATACGCCGCGTTTTGTGCATTTTACTTTCCAGGTTCTTCTGATTCGGCTGAAGCCTCTGAGAACAAAGAAGCTCGTTACCCATCTCGTTCCGTTTGTAACCACCGATGAGAGTTCGGAAAACTCAAGTGCCTCACTGCAGGTTATTTCCGACTTAAGCCACGGAACCGGAAGAAACTTGTTGTTGGTTATGGTTTCGGTAAACTCTATCTCATCCCCCTCAAAGGCCTCGTCAGTGCTGAACGAAAACTCATAGCTGACGCCTCTGAGAATATACCTGTTGTATACAAAAAAGTTTACTGCAAGGAAAACCATCACAATAAGTGCAATCGAGAACAGTTCCATATTACACCTTCTCTGACGGTACCTGAATTCCTGAAATTATCACCCTGACTATACTGCGTGAAGCATCCGTTCTGTCAGGTGACACCCTCTTCATTATAAGACGGTGCGCAAGAACATCCTCGGCCATTTCCTTAACGTCGTCAGGTGTTACGTAGTCTCTGCCGCTCACTGCCGCGCATCCCTTTGCCGCATTAAGGAGAGCAAGGGTTCCTCGCGGACTTACGCCTGCCCTTATCTGGTCATTTGCACGGGTTGCTCTGACAATGCTGAGGATATAGTTCATTATATCGTCAGATACGCGGATATTTTTAACCTCGTCCTGGGCTTCAGTTATTTCTTCCTTTGTAACTACCGGTGAAATCTCTGAAACCGGTGATGATACACCGTGAATCTTCATCATCTGCAGTTCGCTTTCAAACTCAGGATATCCCATGGAAAGCTTAATGAAAAATCTGTCAAGCTGCGCTTCAGGAAGAGGGAAAGTTCCCTGTGTTTCAACGGGATTCTGTGTTGCTATTACCATAAACGGCCTGTCGAGTCTGTATGTGACCCCGTTTTCACTTACCTGTCTCTCCTCCATGCACTCAAGAAGACTTGACTGGGTTCTTGGCGTTGCACGGTTTATTTCGTCCGCAAGAAGAATGTTTGTAAATACAGCACCCCTGCTGAATACAAATTCCCCTTCCTTCTGGTTAAAGTATCTCAGACCGGTTATCTCCGAAGGGAGAAGGTCCGGTGTGAACTGAACACGTCTGAATTCTGCATCCGAGGAAAGTGCAAGTGACTTTGCAAGGGTGGTTTTACCTGTTCCCGGCAGGTCCTCAAGGAGCACATGTCCTCCGCAGAGAAGTGCGATTATAACTTTTTTTATTACGTCATTTTTACCTGATACTGCAGCTGATATACTGCTGCTGAGTTTTTCGTAGATTTTTTCTGATTTCATTTTTGTTCCTCCGTAAAAAAAATGCGGGTACCCGGCTGATACCCGCTTTACTGCAAACGCATTAAACAAATGCATTCACAATTAGCCGATTTGCACGAAGATGCCGACGGCACCGGATGTGCAAGGCAATATTATTTCTCATACAGTTTTATCTCTGTATCTTTCCGGAGACATAATCCGTAACAGGCACTATGTCGTTGTAAAGAACTCTTATACGGTAAGCCGAACTGTCCAGATCCTCGTGGTAGTGACCGCAGAACCAGTATCTGAAGCTGGTTTTTCTGTAGATATCGTTCAGATAAATCCCGGTCGGCTCAGGGGCATAGTAGCACCTGCATACCGGAAACGAAAGATCTGCCGGCAGTGTATGGGTGAGAATAAAGTCAACCTCGTAGTTATGCTGTTCAAGACAGGACATGCCGTAGTTCATCTCGTAAACATCAGGTATCTCCTCTTCCCACCAGCTTACATCAGGTATTCTCATCAGCTTGTCATGTGACTTGGCACCGCCCATCGTCCAGAAGGTATAGCCGTCAATACAGTAGTACTGCCCGCGCTTGAGATGAATAACGTTTGAAGCAAGCGGGTGAAAGTTTACAAGGCCTCCGTTCCAGACGGCAACCGGCTGGTTATACCAGAACTTGTGGTTGTCGTGATTGCCGTCAATCCAGAGTATGGTGTATTTTCTCTCTGCAAGCCATCCCATCCAGTACTCATAGCTGCTCCTTGATGAACGCGCGCCGTCAGTGGAACAGTATCCTTCTGAATAGTCACTCGGGAGAAACGGAAATCCGAAGTCACCGCATATTATAAGATAATCATTTTCTGTAAGAGTATCTGACACCGGCCAGTTTGCCGGAGCAATTTTTCCGATGTCAATATCACCGTGTGTATCCCCTGTAATGTATATCATTGTTTTCACTCATTTCTACGATAGATACAGCGCCGTATTTATCACCCTTTTCTCACTGTATCAGGCTTTGTATTTAGTGCATCTGTAGTCAGAATATATACTATATACAAATTATAACACACTTCGCGTTGTTTTTCAATAGTTTTGTACAAACAAAGCAAAAAACGGAGAAAAAATTTCTCCGTCCTTACCTTTTTATACTGTTTTTAGTACCGATCTGTCAGTTAAGCTTCTTAACAGATTCCTTTATAATAGTCTTGCCGAGTATGATCTTTCTTCCGGATCTGTACTTCTTGTTTTCAAGTTTTTTAAGTATTGTTCCCACGGTTTCCTCAGCCATTGCCTTCATATTTACCTCAACAGTGGTAATCGGAGGATCACATACATCGGATACTATGAAGTTGTCAAAACCTACTACGGAAATATCTTCAGGAATGCGTATTCCCTTTGACTTGAGAATAGTGATAAGTCTGAATGCCGTTTCGTCGCAGTTGCATACAAAAGCAGTCGGCATGTCATCCTCAGGGAGCTCAAACTCCTTAAGTGTTATACCGTTGTCATCTCTGTCGTTGATAGCCTTCGGTACGTCACTTTCCTGAGTGCATATTCCGTTTTCAAGAAGCGCCTTGACATATCCGAGATATCTGTCCTGGATACTGCTTGTCGCGTCAAGTCTTCCGATGAAGCGGATGGAACGGTGTCCGTTTTCAACAAGGTAATCCGTAAGCAGGTACATGCCGTAGAAGTTATCGGTTACAACTGAGTCGATGTTGTAGTGCTTGTCATAGAAATCAAGAAAAACAAGCGGTACATCGTATCTTGTAAGTATGTCAATATATGCACGGCTTATCTGTCCGAGTATGATAAGGCCGCTGACCTTGTTTTCAGATATAACTCTCGGAAGAACCCCTGCACGCTCATCGTCCTTCGAGAGGGTTTCGTTGATTGCAAAGAGATTTTTCTTCAGCAGTTCCTTTGATGTTTCCTGGCAGAGTCTCCAGTAGAAGGTTCCCTTCTCACCCACAAAGCGCTCTGACATCAGGATGCCGATATTTCTGTTTTCAATTCTTGAAGCAACACGTTCATTAACTGTATACTTGTAACCGAGGTCATCTGCCGTCTTCTTTATGGCTGCACGGAGTTCAGGACTTACGCCCTCCCTGTCATTAAGCGCATTTGACACTGTTACTACACTGACACCGAGGCTCTCAGCGATGTCAATCATTCTGATTTCTTTTTTCATAAAAATAACACAGCCTTTCCGAAGTATAACATAAAATAAGAAAATAATAAATAATTGTAAACACGGTAACACCGCATTTACTGTGAATATCAGATTAAATTTATTATAGCATACAATGAAATAAAAATAAAGAGTTTTGCTTAAATTTACTTAAAATATTATTATTTATTAATTCACAAACCCATAATTTTAAACTAAATTTTATATTTAAC
>JAZUIH010000033.1:0-10127 GCA_045642145.1 Oscillospiraceae bacterium
TGCCATATCGGCAGATTATAACAAATCAAATATTGTATTGTTTTTATTATAACACATTATAATGCAAAATTCAAAAAGTACCCGAAAAATATTTTTTTTCGGGTACTATCGATAGCATAAGAAAAACTGTCATTCAGATGATATTACAGTTTCTGATTACCTGTTTTTCTTATACCTTATCAAAGCATAATAAGAGATTTCAGGAGTATTAAATCAGCGATGTCGATTTTTCCGTCTGAATTCAAATCTGAATTTCCCGGGAAAATATCATCCGGTGAGATATTCAGAATGTATTCTGCCATTTTTACTATATCAGCTGTATTTACCACGCCGTTGCCGTCTGCGTCACCGGGTGCGGTTTCAGCTTCGCTGCCGGAATCTCCGATACGGGTTACTGTGAAACCGACGTTCATTTTTCCGCCGGTGATTTTTCTGGATGTAACATCATTTCCCTCGTCAGCGCTGCATTCGATGATAAGATACCAGTTACCGTCATCAAGCACTTCGGTACTGTATGTCACAGAGTCATATACATAAAGAAGGTCTGTTCCGTCAAAATTCAGATACGCAGGCTCTGCCTCTATGTGCGGGTATGTCTCTTCGTCAAAGCCAAGCTCCATGATGAGAAGGAGTGAGTTCTGAAGTCCTCTGAATATCTGTCCGTTATCCATCAGACCGATTCGCTGTGAGTTTCTGAACTCGCCCTCACCGTTGATAAATGTACGTTCATCGATATTAAGCTCAGTGATGTATACTTCCTGTACATCATCCGGATCATCATACGTTCCGAAATATACAAGTTCTGCATTTACTCCGCCGATTATTTCGTAATCAAATCCGTTTTCCTGTGCATATTTCAGTGCAGCTGAATTCTCACGGCAGTATATTTTCAGATTTTCATTTTTAGTCCGTGTGTCTGTATTTTCATCATAAATGTATCCGAGATGGTTTACCGCAAAGCTTCCGTGTTCAAATCCTATATACAGGTCCTCAAGGCTGTCACATCCGTCAAAGCAGTCAGGATATGTGGCGTCCCCGGCAGAAGGCAGATACAGGGTTTTAAGGTTTTTGCAGTCCCTGAAGGTTTTTACTCCGGAACCGCCTCCGGCGAATGAATATACGGTTTCAGGAACGT
This sequence comes from Oscillospiraceae bacterium, assembly GCA_045642145.1. Lineage (GTDB taxonomy): Bacteria > Bacillota > Clostridia > Oscillospirales > Ruminococcaceae > HUN007. Next base: position 1,136 of record JAZUIH010000033.1, read on the forward strand.
ACAGCTCTTCAAGTGACGTACAGCCTGCAAATGTCTCATGACCGTAGATTACCGAATAATCAGGAAGCAGAATCTCCTTAAGTGAAGCGCAGTTTCTGAAGGCATAGTTGTCTATATTGATTACTGTTTCAGGAATAATCAGCTTCTCAAGGGACGTGCATCCGTCAAAGCAGCTCTCGCCGATATCCCTTACACCATACGGAACCTCAATCTCCTTAAGGGAAGAACAGTTTTTAAACAGCTCGCGGCAGAACACCTCAGTTGAATTTTCCGAAAAGCTCTGTGCTGTCTCCGGCAGTACTGCTGTTTTCAGTGATGTGCAGCCGGAAAACAGTCCGTTATTTATTATTCCAACCCCGTCAGGTATCCTGAATGCGGTCACTGATGAACATCCTGCAAAGGCGTACTCTCCTATGTACTCAACACCATCCGGAATATTTATCTGAGTGAGCTCCTGACAGTTTCTGAAAGCTGATTTTCCTATACTGATTACCCCGTCAGGAATCTCCGCCTTTTTCAGTGATGTGCATCCGTTAAAAAGTGCTCCGGGTATTTCCGTCATGCCGTCCGGAATATCTATCTCCTCAAGCTCTGCACATCCGGAAAATGCACCTCCTCCGAAGCTCTCAATACTGTCGCTGTATTTAAGCTCCGAAAGAGAGCTGCATCCGAAAAATGTACCGTACGGTATTTCACTGATATCCGCCTCAAGCTCACAGGACTCAAGCTTTGTGCATCCTTCAAACACACTGCTGCCCATTTCAGTAACGCTTTCCGGGATAACTGCCTTAACAAGTTTGGTATTTCCTTTAAAGGCAGATGAATTAATTTTCTTCACTGATGGCGGAATAACGAGCTCTGTAACATTTCCCCACAGTGCATTGATTGCTGTAACGGGCATGCCGTCTATTGTTTCCGGAATGACCTGAACCGGATCCATAGTGCTGGCAAATCCTGTGAGCATTACCTCATTATTTTCAACCACATACCTGAATCCGTCACTGCTTTTCACCTTAAGCGGGTCTATTGTATCCGCATACACACTGAAACCGGCCGAAGCCATCATTAATGCTGTCACGGCTGCAGCCGTTCTTTTTAACTTTATCATTTCAAATCCTCCTGATTTTTTCTTCGGCTTTATCTTCCCGGAAAACTGCCGTATATGAAATTACCTGCAATGCGGCTCTTAAGGCTGACAATATCAGCAACATTTACTTTCCCGTCATTATTCCAGTCAGCTCTTTTCGGTACCTCATCAGTTTTTCCCTGCATATACAGGACAAGACTGTAAAGATCAGCTGATGACGCAGTATATACCTCTCCTGTTACCACAGGATTTGTAACCTCAGGCGGACCAGTGACAATCATAGTTCCTTCAACCGGAGATTTCGGTTCTGTAACTGCCGGTGTTACATCAGTGACCGCCGGTGACGGTTCCTCAGCTGCATGTTTCCCGAAGTCCTTTCTCACAAACTTACTGTCCGCAATGTGGTATTCCCAGAGCGAACCGTCAGTTCTTACCACCAGTACAATGTAGTCATCGCCGTCAGTTTCCGTACCGTATGAAAATTCTGAATTTGTAACCGAACCATAAAAACCTGCAAATGAAATATATTCTGTTTTGTCTTCATCTCTTATTGAGCAGACAGCATTATAGTCGCTGTCGATAAAACAGTCTTCGAATTTCGAAGGAACGGAAACATACATATTGAACGGAATAAATTTCACCTTTGAATCTGAACCGCTGAGAGCGTCAAATTCTTTCCTGTATTCTTCATCACTGATAATATCACATTCCCCGTCTACTGCCTCGTAACCGGAAACAGTGATTCTGTACACCTTACCGCCGTACCTGAATGAAGGCACATTGTTATAAACCAGACCTATAAGTCCGCCCTCTGAACTGTTCTTAATTTTAAGTCTTCCCAGCTCATTCACACCGGTCTTCAGCGTGCTGACCTCAGGTGCGCCGATGTCCGGAATATCGACCTGGATAAGCTTTCCGCCGTTATCAAGAATGCATATTTTCCTGTAATTTGCTTTCACTATGGTTTTAATATCAATACTGCCGAGTGAATAGTTTTTCCAGCTTGCTACCCTGCCGCTGATTGTTGTAAGCTTAACATAGAAAACTTCTCCGTCAGAATTTACGAATATTTTTTCATCCGGATAAAATGCAGCGCAGTCATCCGTGACTCTGAATTTTTTAGTTACACCGTTTACACATTCAACATGCCAGAGCTCATTGTTCTCCGTAGTCACAAATGCGTCATAGTAGTTTGCATTCATAGAGGTTACTTTTGTATTCTTATCAAAAACCTGAACACCGTTAATTGTCATTGTGCAGTCATTGTGAAGAATAAAAAACGGATTGCCGTAGGAAGTATACCCGCTGCTGTATTCCTTTACGTTTTCAGCAATCTTTTTATATTCATTTCCGTTGTAAATCCAGAGGGAGCCGTCTGAATTGTATATCACCGTCTGTCTCTCTTCGTTGTAGTACTCGCCGGAAATTTTCAGTGTTTTTACTATCCCGCTCTCCAGAGGTGCATCAGCCGGTTCAGACGGAACAACTGTTATTTTTCCGGTTTTGATTACCTTATCTCCGAAAACAAGTGAATAATCAGTCTCTCCCGGTTTAAGTGCACGGATTATCCCGTGAGATAAATATGCATCCATCTCAGCATATTCCCCGTACTCTCCGAAGGCAGCAATTTCCGGACTGCCGATAACAAGCTTCATACCATTTTCCCTGATAATCGGGAAAATACCTATCTGCGCCATATGGCCGGCCGGAATAACATAATCCTCTGCTCTCAGAAAGTCAGCAATATCCTCATGTGTGATATCCGTACCGCTGTAATCAAATACCATTATTTTATCATTTTCAAGAAATGAAAAACTTTCAGGTCTGATTCCAGACAAATATACGCTTCTGAGCCTCTTCATTTCCCTGAGCACTGAAAAATCCTTAATATTTCCTCCGGAAAGATACAGCTTTTCGCACCTGTCCGCATATTTCAGAAAGCTTATTTCATCAAAATTATCAAGTTTAAGATTCAGAGACTCCGAAAGTCTCAGATCGGCCAGGTCCTTAATACCGTCTCCGTTTTCATCATTCAGCACAGAAATTATTTTTTCATCAGGCGTATACTCCTCATCTGCATTGAGAACTGCAGGGGATGCTGATGATGTTATAATCAACGCCACAGCAGCAGCGATACATAATCTGTTTTTCATTTTATTGTCCTCCGAAAAATTACGCAAAAAAATAGCGAAGAGCAAAAATGCCCTTCACTATATTATCGGTTTTTTTTACAGATAATCAATATTACAGTGAACATAAAAGGATTTTTACGTTCACTGTAATTCCGTCATCTGCAGAACCGGACAGAAACTGTTGTCCCTACGCCTGGAGCGCTGTCGAGTTCAATTTTGGCTTCATGAAGGTCGACTATGTGCTTTACTATGGCAAGTCCGAGTCCTGTGCCGCCGGTTGCCTTTGAACGGCTTTTGTCGACACGGTAAAAGCGCTCAAATACTCTCTGCTGCTCAGATGCCGGTATACCTATTCCGTTGTCCTTTACGATAAGCACCGCATCTTCGTTTTTTATCACCGAAACAAAAACCTTTCCGCCGGGATTGTTGTACCTTATTGCATTCTGTACAAGGTTTTCCGTAAGCTCCCTGAGCATATCCCTGTTTCCGCGAACTGTACACGGCTCACCCTCAAATGTAAGTGTAACACCTGCGCGTCTTGCATTTACTGAAAGAGTCTCCATGCACTCTGAAACGGTTTCATAGAGATCAGTTTCAGAAAACGGATGCTCCCGGTCCTTTCTGTCAAGCGCTGAGAGCTTGATTATATCATTTATCAGTGCAAGAAGCCTGTCTGCATTTTTTCTTATCTCGCAGTAAAAATGCTTTTTGCTTTCCTCATCTGCCATATTGTTCTCAAGAAGCTCCGCATATCCTGAAATAGCCGTAAGCGGTGTCTTGAGCTCATGAGAAACATTTGCGGTAAATTCCTGTCGTGCTATCGCAGCGGAAAGAACATCGGTGTGCTGGGCTCTGAGCATCTGTGAAAACGGCTCAAGCTCTTTATAGGGTGATTTGTAGTCAGAGTTTTCAAGGTTCTCGGCCATCATCTCTATAGGTCTGAGGAACTGAACTGTAAGCAGATGTGAAACGGACACACAGACCGCTGTAAGAACAAATACAATCAGAATAATAACCGGAGCTACCGACATAAATACTGACCACAGACTTCTGGCATTGGTTGCAGCACGGAGAATCGTTCCATTATCCAGCAGCAGCGCATAGTAGTATGTGTTCTGGTTCATAGTATCAGAAAGTCTTACCAGCTCGCCCTCTCCGTACTTAAGCGCCATCTGAATTTCAGGACGGTTAAGATGATTTGTCAGGGTTCCGGCAGAAGCATCATTGTCATACAGAACAGTTCCGTCATGGTCAATCCAGGTTACACGAAGCTCACTGATATCCGCAGACAGGTCAATGCTTTCCGCATCTGTATTTACAGATTCAAAAAAGTGAGTGTCCTTAAGAAGCTTGGCACTCACCGCAAGGTCGGAACGTATCTGCTGCTGAAACAGACTGTAGTATATAAAGGTGACGCCGATTACGGTTGCTACAATCGCAAGTATCGATATAATTACAAAGCTTACATTAATCTTTTTTTTCATTCAATCTTGTATCCCACGTTTCTTACTGTTTTTATACGGTTTCCGTACTGTCCGAGCTTCTGTCTGAGTGACTTGACATGTACGTCAATGGTTCTTGATTCTCCCTCGTAATCAGTTTCCCATACGCGGTCCATTATAGTTTCACGGCTGAGCACTATTCCCTTGTTTATTATCAGAAGTGAAAGAAGCTCATATTCCTTGTATGTAAGCTCAACAGGTGTATCGTCAGTATAGACAGTATGCTTTTCATTGTCGATTCGCAGCCCTTCAAGAGACAGTTCCTTAACCTCCTGGGGAGCCGTTCTTCTCAGCAGCGCCTTAACCCTTGAGATAAGCTCCATAACTGAAAACGGTTTTTTTATGTAGTCATCCGCACCGTCCTCTATTCCCTTCACAAGATCAAGTTCAGTGGTTCTGGCTGTAACCATAATCACAGGAATGTCCCTGGTTTCGGAATTTTTTCTCATCTTCTTGACTATCTCGTTTCCGCTTTCATCCGGAAGCATGATATCAATAAGACAAAGATCAGGAAGAATTTCTTCAGTTCTTCTGTAAAAATCCTTCGCACATGAAAATCCGAGAACCCTGTGTCCTGAATTTATCAGCGCATATTCTTCTATCTCCCTGATATTTTCGTCGTCCTCTACAATATAAATAATCGCCATTTAATTACCTCTGAGCATTTGCTGAATTATCAGCATCTGACTTCCATACTGAATACTTTTCAACAAGAGCCTCGTATTCACTGTTGAAAGCCTGCTGCTTTTCATCTGAAAAGTTTCTGAAATATTCATGCGTGTTATAATCATTATCGTAAATAGTAATCATTTCAACAGCAACGTTTGAGCAGTGGTCTGATACTCGTTCAAGTCCTGTAAGAACATCCTCGAGTATAAATCCCATCTCGATTGAACACTTTCCCTGCTGAAGTCTTATGATATGATTTTCCTTTACTCTCTTTGAAAGAGTATCCACTGCCTCCTCAAGAGGCTCAACATGCAGAGCCCTGGTGCAGTCCTCATTTCTGAAGCATTCTGCAGTCAGATTACAGATATCATAAACCGCAATACAGAGTGTCTCAAGTTCGTTCTTTGCCGAATCCGAGAAAGTCAGCTTCTTTTCGTTAAGCTCTTCCGCAGATTTTACTATATCCATGGCATGGTCGGATATTCTCTCGAAATTACTGATGCTGTGAAGAATAAGTGTCATGCTCTGGCTGTCATGAGCGGATATATTTTTACCTGAGAGCTTTACAAGATAGGAACCTATAAGATCCTCGTACCTGTCTGCAGCACTCTCAAGGCGAATAACTTCCTCCGCCTTTTCTTTATTATACGATATAAGCACCTCAAGTGCAAGACTTATTGATTTTCTTGAAACCTCAGCCATCTCCCTTGCCTTTGCGCGGCAGATTTCCATGGCAAATGCAGGTCTCTCAAGAAATCTTTCGTCAATTGTTATTACATCAGCTGCAATATCGGTATCTGATACGTTTCTTCCGTCAGGGATTGTAAGCTCGGCAAGCTTTACAAGCATTCCGGCGAACGGGAAAAGAATAAGTGTTGCGCCGATGTTGAAAAGGCTGTGAATAAAGGCGATGCCTGCTGCATTTGCAGCTATTCCGAGAAATGCAAAATCCGCAAAGGCATTTAACGAATAGAACACCGCCATAAAAATAACGGTACCGATAAGATTAAAGTACAGATGTACCATCGCAGCACGTCTTGCATTTTTTGCCGCACCGACAGATGAAATAATTGAAGTAACGCAGGTTCCGATGTTCTGACCCATGATTATAGGAAGTGCCACTGAATACGGCACCGCACCCGTCGCACACAGTGCCTGAAGAATACCTACAGAGGCAGATGAGCTCTGGATAACCGCAGTAAGCACTGCGCCGGCTGCCATACCGAGCACAGGGTTGCTGAACTTTGTCATCATTCCGGAAAATGACGGATTGCCGGAGAGTCCTGAAACTGAATCACTCATAGTTTCCATTCCGAACATAAGCGTTGCAAATCCGAGAAGAATCATGCCGGTATCCTTGCGCTTTGACTCCTCCCTGCTGGACATTACAAGTATAATTCCGGCTGCAGCAAGCAGCGGAGAAAAAGATGACGGCTTGAGAAGCTTCAGCCACAGTGTATCACCCTCTATACCTGTAAGCGAAAGCATCCATGACGTAATAGTTGTTCCGACATTGGCACCCATAATAATGCCCACTGCCTGCGTAAGCTTCATTATTCCTGAATTAACAAAGCCGACAACCATTACTGTAGTCGCCGATGATGACTGAATTACAGCCGTTACTCCCGCACCGAGAAGGACCGCGAACAGTTTTTTTGATGTAAGTTTTTCAAGAATACGTTCAAGTTTACCCCCGGCCATTTTTGAAAGGCTGTTCCCCATTGTGTTCATTCCGTAAAGAAACAGAGCAAGCCCGCCTATCATACTTAATGCATTGAAAATGTCCATTTTTACTCTCTTTTCTCAATAGTCAGATTTTTACCGTCCAAAGTATAATATACACAAGTAAAGTTATGGATAAATCAATGTAAAATCTATGTAAAATTTATTTAAAGCCGTGCCTGTAAAGATATATTAATCCGCCGTATACTCCTCCGAGCATTCCGGGATATCCGGCAAAGCAGAGTACACCTGCCATGCCGGGCATAAAGTTTTTTCCGGATGCCAGCCAGAACAGTATTCCTGCCGCAGCATATATCAGAGTTCTCGCAAGCAGATATATTCCTGTCCTTGAATCCGGACTGATATTAATTTTGTTTACTGTTTTCCAGAGTATTTTCATTATTATCACCTGTACTCTTACTCATGCTCACCGGTTACTGAAAAAACTGCCCATTCGGCAATATTTTCGGCATGATCACCTATTCGTTCAAAATATTTTGCAATCATAAGCATATCAACAAGTGCCTCTGCGTTTCTGCTGCCGCGCTGAACTGCTTCAATAAGTCTGGTCTTTGCAGTCAGAAACTGCTGGTCCATCCTGTCATCCATTTTTATAACAAGGCGGGCAGCAGAAATATTTCTGCTGATATATGCCTCAACGCTGTTCATAACCATATATACTGCTGTTTCAGCCATATCATTTATCACTGATACCGAAGGGGCATCCGGGCAGTCAACAACATACTCCGCTATCTCGGAAATATCCTCCGCCTGGTCACCTATCCTCTCCATATCTGAAATCATCTTCAGCGCCGATGTTATCATTCTGAAATCCGCTGCAACAGGCTGCTGATGAATCAGCAGCTTCATGCACAGTGACTCTATATCACGTTCCTTCTGGTCGATAAGCTTCTCTGTTTCCGTTGCCTTAATTTTCATTTCAGGATTATGTTCGGAAAGACATTTTACTGCATAGCTTATTGCCTCCTCACAGAGATTTCCCATCTGTGCAAGATGCAGATTAAGCTTTTCAAGCTGTTCATCAAATTTATTTCTCATATCAGCCAAACCTTCCCGTAATATAGTCCTCTGTCCTCTTGTCAGAAGGCTTTGAGAACATCACATCAGTATCATCAAATTCAACTACCTCACCGAGCAGGAAAAATGCAGTTTTGTCTGCTATTCTTGCTGCCTGCTGCATATTGTGGGTTACCATGACAATCGTGTACCTGTCACGGAGCTCCAGCGCAAGGTCCTCAATCTTCGAAGTCGAAATAGGGTCAAGTGCGGAGGTCGGCTCATCCATAAGAAGAACCTCCGGCTCAACGGCAAGCGCCCTTGCAATGCACAGTCTCTGCTGCTGACCGCCGCTCATTCCGAGTGCGCTTTTCTTAAGCTTGTCCCGGCACTCTTCCCAGATTGCAGCTTTGCGCAGTGAATTCTCAACAATCTCATCAAGTTTCTGTTTTGATTTTATGCCGTGAATTCTCGGTCCGTAAGCTATGTTGTCATAGATACTCATCGGGAACGGATTTGGCTTCTGAAAAACCATTCCGACGCGTTTTCTCAGCATATTCACATCATAGTCAGTGTAAATATTTTCTCCGCCAAGAGTTATTTTTCCTTCAATCCTGCATCCCTCAACAAGATCATTCATACGGTTGAGAGACTTAAGAAATGTTGATTTTCCGCATCCGGAAGGTCCTATCATAGCAGTAATCTGCTTTTCAGGGAGACTGAGATTAATATTTTTCAGTGCATGAAACTGGTCATACCACAGATTTACATTTTCTGCTTTGATTATATCCATATTATTAAACACCCTTTTTAAGTTTTCCTGCCGCATATTTTGCGGAAAGATTTATCACTAAAGTCAAAAT
>JAZUIH010000034.1:0-2316 GCA_045642145.1 Oscillospiraceae bacterium
AGATTATCCGCGGCGGTGCGACTACTCTTCTTGTATCACATTCCATAGACCAGATAAGGCGTATGGCAACAAAGGTTCTCTGGCTTGACCACGGCATTCAGATGGCCTTCGGGGAAACAAAGGAAGTCTGTGACAGATACGTTGAGTTTATGAATAAAAAGTAACGGGGTACTGACAAAGAAGGAGTATGGATTTGAAAACTGAAAATACACAGAGCAAATTAACCGGAGTACTTATATTTTTCGCAGGATGTCTGCTTGGTGCTCTGATTTTCCTGATTACCTATGGCTTTTCCATAGTTAATCCTGAATATGACGGATGGGTAAATGCTTCCGGCGGTGATCTTTCACAGCACTATATGGGATGGAAATTCTTCAGGCGTTCCCCCTGGGCGTTTCCTCTGGGACTGACTGAAGGACTTTCATCATCCGGTATGGTATCCTGCATGTACACTGATTCGATACCGCTGTTTGCCGTGTTTTTCAAGCTTTTTTCCCCGCTGCTTCCGGACACGTTTCAGTACGTGGGAATCTGGGAGCTTGTGAGCTTCATGCTTATGGGCGGCTTTTCATCCCGGCTTGTGAACAGATTCAGCAGAAATCCTGTTTTCTGCATTTTCTCATCAGCATTTTTTATTCTGGCTCCGTCAGTACTGACAAGGTCGCTTCATCATGAAGCACTGAGCGCGCAGTGGATACTGATTGCTGCCATCCTGCTGTGGACGTATGCAGGACATGACTGGATGTTCAGAGCTGCGCCTGTCGTTCTCTGGACGCTTCTCGGTGTTATCAGCGTAACGGTTCATGTTTATTTTCTTGGAATGATTATTATGATTATGGCCGGATACATTCTTTCCGATATATTTCTGAAGAAGAGGATACTTCATTCTGTATATGTTCTGGGATTTACACTTCTTTTTTCAGCAGTAACAATGTTCGTGTTCGGCGCATTTTACGGAGACAGCGATCTGACAGCCGGGGGTCTCGGAAGTTTCTCGGCAAACTACAATTTCCTGTACAACAGCTACGGACATTCTGATTTTCTGAAACCGCCTGCTGTTTACAACAGGAATCAGGAAGGCTTCGGATATGCCGGCCTTGGCATGATGGTTATGGCTGTAACCGGAATTGTATTTGCCGTTGTTTCATGCTTTACCGAAGAGGACGGATTTTTCAGTGTGCTGGGCAGAAGAATAAAAAAATACTGGTTTCACTGCCTTGCGGCTCTGCTTGTTATGGCCGGCGCGGTATTTTTTGCGGCAAGCCCGACAGGAACATTTAACGACAGAATAATCTATGAGATAAGCTATCCTGAAACTGTTCAGAAATTTCTCATGGTGTTCCGTGCATCAGGCAGGTTTGTATGGGTTGCGGACTATATACTCTTCACAGGAATTACTGCTGCTGTTGCATCCGTGAAGAAAAAGGCTTTCATACTGCCTGCCCTTGCGGTCTGTCTCGGAATTCAGTTCCTTGACCTGAGAACATGGCTTGTTTCATTTCACACAAAATACACCGCGGAAACGGTATACGAAAGTCCGCTTAAGAGCGATGAATGGGACATGATAACAGAAGGAAAGGACATGTTCATTTTTACTCCTGTAACTAAGGCTGAGCTTGGTACTGCCGGAACCTACAGGGGATTTGCAGAGTATGCATGCGACAGGGGAATGAGCCTTTCAAGCTTTTACTTTGCAAGAACAGGCAGTGCGGCCCTTTCAGAGTATGCGCAGAAATGTCTTGATGATCTTTCTGCAGGAAAAGGCATGAAAAATGCTGTGTATATAATTCTTAATCCGGAGGCAGCTCCGAAGAACAGCAGTGTTGAGGTTAAGGTTATAGACGGATATACGGTTGCACTTCAGAAATGATTGAAAACAACAGACTGCAGTGATAAGGAAGGTAATTTGAAATGGTTTATACGGTAACATTTAACCCGGCGGTTGACTACGTGGTAAAGGCGGACAGCCTCAGGACCGGAGAGGTAAACAGACTCAGAGGAGAGGAGATTTATTTCGGGGGAAAGGGAATCAATGTTTCCATGATTCTCAGTGAACTCGGGGTAAAGTCAAAGGCTCTGGGATTTACTGCAGGATTTACAGGCACGGCAATTGAGCAGGGTGTTGCCGGGTACGGTATAGATACTGACTTTGTTCATCTTGAAAACGGCTTTTCACGAATCAACGTCAAGATAAAGTCGGACGCGGAAACCGAGCTTAACGGACAGGGACCGGATATTCCTGAGAGCGCTCTTGAGGAGCTGTATGCAAAGCTTGACTGCCTTCAGGACGGAGACACCCTTGTGCTTGCAGGCAGC
>JAZUIH010000035.1:0-4114 GCA_045642145.1 Oscillospiraceae bacterium
CGTTCTGAATGCGGCCGCAAATCTGACGGTGACACCATGCATCTGCCGTTGAACAGTACACAGTTGAATGCGTCAGCGAAATACCTGTCACATTCCATCATATTTGCAGTGAAATCGTCTTTTTTTCCCATATTAATGAAATAATTCTCCTTAAATAAGATTATAGCACAATCCGGATTGCAGTGCAACATTTATTCTGTAGATAAATTTACCATGGTATTATTATACATCACAATTTAATATATGTCAATAGTTACCTGAGAATTTATTCAAAAAATGGTGCGTCTGATGCAAAAATCGTATACTGCTGAGGAAACAGAAATGATTTACTGATAATATAAGTTTGCGATATAAGTTTGCTTTACAGGGAAATTGCCGCTGCTATTGACTTTTTTATATTTCATAGTATAATGGATATTAAAGAGGACACCGTACAGTAGCGGTTATTCCTTAAATGTTAGCTGAAAAGTAGCTGCCATACCGGGAATGTGGGCGGCTACTTCTTTTTGTTGCGGAAATAACAACGAAAAACACTTACAGGAAAACAAAGGAGAGAAACATTATGGCACGGAGAAGGAGCAATACGGACTATATTTCGAAAAAATACTATCCCGGGGCGAGGAAATTCAGGTATTACGATGTTTTCGGGAAGGAGAGATTTGTTTACAGTTACGGTGATATACCGGAGCCGGAGCCGTTAAGGACGGGGATTGAGATTGTTGTCGGACTGATAGTTGCTGTTCTTGGTGCGGGGCTGATTTTAAATCCGGCACTTTCAGGCGGACATTCGCCGGTGACGGTGCTTGGCGGGCTCGTGTTTATTGTGGCAGGCGGCTACGCGGTTGTCAGAGCGGTCAGACAGTACAGATTCCTGAAAAAGGATTTTGAAGAGGTTGAATCATATGAACAGGCTGATCTTTCAGCGCCTAAGCCAACAGTGTTTACGGTGCTCCGGACAGAACTGCCGCTTCTTCTTGTGCTTACACCTTTTGTACTTGTTTCATTTCTGCTGGTGCGTGATTATATAGCTGACACGTTTCCGGTGCGTCTTACTCCGGAATATCTGTCGCCGGCAAGCCATATAGATGATGCGGCGGGTTATTTTCCGGACAGGGAAGGCCAGCTGGAGAAATATCTTTCGGGATTTGAAGAGGTTACAGGGATATGTCCGTATGTTGTTTCGCTGAACAGAAGTGAATGCGGACGCGAGATGGAGCGTGACCTGAATGCATTTGACAGCATAGTGTACAACAGGCTTTTCGACGATGAGCAGCATTTCCTCATAATCGCTGTGAAGGATGACGTTGCTGATGAGTGGGAGGGAAATTCAGTTGTAAAGATAGTGAAGGACGGCGTTGAGTATGATACCAGCGCAAGTGACATCGATATACTGTTTAACACCTCGGGTACACAGGCACGTAAGATTATAAATGACAAAATACAGGAATACATTAATTCCTCGTTAAATCAGTATGACCAGGATATTGAAGGCCAGCTCATAAAGCTGTTTCAGAACCTGAATGCTGAGATTATGAACAGGGATATATTTGCAGACGGAATGATTTTCAGAATACTTCTTCTGCTTGTATTCGTTGTCCCGGGAGTTATGCTTGTAGTACATGACCTGATTGTTAATCTGAAAAATGCTGTTACAGGCAAGTGATATTACAGTGAACTGTACATAGTACATGACATTGTGCACTCTGCGATATGAAAAACCGCAGCAGGCAGAAGAATATTAATTCCTCCGCCTGCTGCGGTTTTTATTTTGTGAATCCGATCTTAGCTGTGAATCTGCCGTCTGAAGCAGAAACACTCAGCTTAAATCCGTGTATTTCTGCTATGTTTCTCACTATCGACAGACCGAGACCGCTGCCGTTTTTGCTGCTGCGGCTTGCGTCGCCCTTGACAAACGGTTTTGTAAGCTCATCTGCATTTTTTATTTCGCCTGTGAAGCTGTTTGAAACGGAGTATGCACTGTCTGAGATTTCTATGGTTATCTCACCTGATCTGTCTGAAAATTTTACGGCGTTGCTTATGAGATTTTCGGCAGCGCGCTTTACAAGTGATTCATCTGCCTTTACAGTACCGGTTCCGCTGACAGTAACCCTCAGATTTTTCTCTGAAACCGGTGACTGATATCTGCTCAGTATGTCGTTTGTTATTTTCAGAAGCGAAACAGGGTTTTTCTGAATAATTTCAGTGCCGGCTTCGAGCTTTGAAAGCTCAAGAACATCAGTTATTATACTGTTCATGTGTTCTATATTTTCAAGAATTGCCTCTGTGTAGTGCTGGTTCTTTTCGGGGTTTGAGCCGTTTAAAAGATTTTCTGCATAGCCGGAAGCCGCCATCAGGGGAGTCTTTAGGTCGTGAGCCATTGTGTTTGTAAGCTCTTTTCTGAAGTCCTCATTGTCATAGTGTGCCTTAAGCTTTGCATATTCAGCTTTAGCTTCAAGAAATGCAGCGGCCAGGGCAAGTGCCAGGAACAGTACTGCAGTCACACCATAGCCGCTTCCGCTGTGAAATGTATTGTTGCCTGAGGAAGCCGGTATTGATGTTACAGCAATCAGGTCTGTGCCAGGGTATTTTATTTTACGGTCGGCAATGAAATCTGCGTGCCTGAAGGGATTCATATATGCTTTGATTTCTCTTGTTCTTATCTGGTTTCCTGCGAAATCTGCGGCTGCGCTGATTTTTTCTGTGCTCTCAGCTGAGTTGAAGCCGCTGAAAATCTGGAGCTGTCTTTCTTTTTCAAACTCAGTGTACTCAAAGCCGGAAGTGTCTGTGCCGGTAAAATCAATTCTTCCGCATTCTGATTTGTCAGAGTATCTCAGAAATATAACCTGTTCCGGTATAAATCTGTAATCTTCTGAAATATAAACGGCATTAACTGATGCAAATGCCTCGTCGCCGTATTTTTCAGCTTCATCAGAAATTTTTCTGCTTACTGACTCGTCGGCGCGGTATGCACTGCTGATTTTGAGGTTTTCATATACAGAAAACATAACAGCATCTTCCGGAACTATAAGCGGGTCATACGTTTTTCCGTCAAGAATCATATTGAACTGAGGGATGCTCTCATCTGTAAAACTGCCGGTGTTTACCGCCAGCTGCATCATGTTTTTCAGACATGGGTCTTCAGGATGCGAGGAGTACAGGCGTGCATCCAGACTGTTGTAAATCATATCAGTGAACAGTGAATTTGCTGACTGTGCTCCTGAATTGTTCAGGTCACGTATGATTTCACCGAAGTATGCATAGATACCTGCGTATAAAATGACAAATACAAGTAATGACACAGAAAGCCATTTGATAAATATCTGTTTAAAAGTGTAACGTTTCGCTGTTTTTTTCATAGGATAACCTCTCCTTTATTCTGTGAGCTTGTACCCTCTTGCGATAACTGTTTTAATCTGTGCTCCGGCTTCTCCGAGTGCTTTTCTGAGCTTCTTTATGTGGTTATCCACTATGCGGTCACCGCCGTCGTATTCGTATCCCCAGATTTTATCGAGAAGTGTGTCGCGCTGGGCAACCCATTCCGTGTGCTCCATGAGATACTTCAGAAGTGCGTATTCCTTGGGCGCGAGATCTATGCTGTTTCCAGACACTGTAACCTTCTGTGAGAGCGGGTTGAGTGTTATTTTTCCGCAGACAAGATCATTTGAAATAATCATTCCGTTTGCACGTTTGAGCATCGCAGTGGTCTTTGCGTATAATTCTGCGAGAGAGAACGGCTTTACGATATAATCGTCACATCCGAGCGAATAGCCGTACAGAATATCATTTTCACGTCCTCTTGCGGTTAAAAACAGAACCGGAACTATGCTTTTTGAGCGGATTTCCCTGCACAGAGAGTATCCGTCAATTCCCGGGAGCATAACGTCGAGCATTATAAGATCATATTCGTTTTCAGAAATGCACCTGAGCCCCTCATTTCCGTCTGAAGCGGTTTCAATCTGTGCATTTCCGTTCTGTGCTGAAAAATAATCCGTAATAACTTCCCTTATCTGTTCATCGTCTTCCACAAGCAGTATTCTGTACATCTTTTTCCCTCCCTCTGATTATATTATAGTTCAGAGATGTATCCTTTGTGTATCCATAGTGAGTTTGTTTC
>JAZUIH010000036.1:0-10944 GCA_045642145.1 Oscillospiraceae bacterium
GAAGAGAGCGGATTTTCAGTAGGCGGCAATATTCACAGTACAGGATATGCATATGACGATACATTTTCAGTGGAAGAGCTTGAGAATATTCTGTCGGTATTTATGGGAAAAGAGCTTACATACAGTGACTTCAGGAGAACGGATGAGATAAAAAACACAGACAACATTATTTTCCCGGTACTCGATGTACTTTCCAAGGCTGCGGCCAGACTCGGCACTGACAGTCCGAAGGCAGATGCCGTTATAGTAAACGGAGGCATGTCGAAGTTCTACATGGTAACTGACCGCCTTACTGAATTTTTCGGATACAGTCCGATTGTTACACTTAATCCTGATCTGTCAGTTGCACGCGGGGCAGCGGTGTACAACTACCTTCTTAATGTGGAAAATGAAAAAATCGCGGATGATATGAAGCTTTTTGAGTCTGAAAAAAAGAAAAATGAAGAATCACGCCCGGTTTCTGTATCCTTCGGAAAAAGCGACAGACACATCGGTATAGAGTGGGGCAGAAGCATTCTCAACGACAGCCTTTATCTCGGACTCAGACACGGTGCCGCTGAGGTAATCATTCCTACAGGTGCAGAGCTTCCGTATACATCTGAGGTAATGGAAGGATTTATAATGCAGCCCGGCCAGAAGGCAGTATCATTTCCGGTAAAGGCAAGAAGAAATGACGGAAGCCTCAGAACAATTGCAACAGCAAGAATAGAGTTTGCTGTAAACAGGGAAACAACAAAGCACGTTGCCTTTAAAATACACATGGATACCAGCAAAATGATAACAATGACTGCATGGACATACAGTAAAAAAAACGCATGTCTCATCAGTTACGGCGAAACATCGATTCACATAGGAGACACAGACGGGCACAGTGAATCAGATGCTGACAGGATGCTTCAGCCTCAGGGAAGCCGTCTTGACGCGAAGGCTGAAATAGACACACTTATAAAGCTTTATGCACACGGGGACAGGAGTCAGGATGCTGTGCACACGGAAAAACTCAGACTCTACACGGATAATATCTGCTCAGCCTCCAATCCTGAGGACTTTGCACCTGAAATTCTCAGTGCATTCAGCCGTGAGACAGATCCTGATCTCAGAGCCAGACTCTATCTTATCTCAAAACGTATACAGCATCTCTGGAAGCCTGAGGAGAAAAGAAAGCTCGCTTCAGTGTGCATGGCAGAGGTAAGCGGTGCACTTTACGGGCTGTCTGCAAAGGGACGCAGAAAAAATGCAGTTATAAACGCAGTTATGGTACTCGCATACTGTGCTGACGACAGGCAGACCGAAGAGCTGAAAAAGCTGCAGAAATATGCTGAGTTCAGAAACGCCAGTCTTGTATTTCATGCTGTTACAGGAACAGAAACAGAGTGGATAGCTGACCAGGTAACATCAGACCTTAGACTTGCCGGAGCAAAGTCTCACTGTGCACTTCAGGATTCAGTGCGTGCATTCGGTATAGCACTCAACATGAATCAGAATCCGGGAATCAGCGTCAGGGAAATTACCAGAACAACAATCAAAATAGCAGATGCGGTTGAAGGCGGACAGCTGAATGCCAGTCAGCTGACTGCATGTTTGTTTGCTCTGGGCATGATATGTGATTTCAGAAACACAGAGTACTGGAACATAGGCGAGAAGACTGTTTCAAAGGTGAGAAGCATCCTGAAGAGAATAAAAACAATATACGGAGAATATATATACCTGAAAAATGAGCAGACGGTAAGCCTTGCACGCAAGATGATTGACGGTATCTCGCTTAACTGGGATGAGGAGCAGTATCTCCTTGAGAAAACAGCCGGTTAAGGAGTAAAGTGATAAATCTGCTGAACTCCTGGTATCATATAAATTCCGGAACGTATATGCGGTTTAATCATTACCTTTACAGATACTGAAATGAAAGGAGATGGCAGCAATGACATCAGAAAGGGAATCAACAGTATTATTTATGCCTCTCGGCGGAGGACAGAGTATCGGAGCAAGCTGCTATTTCCTGCAGTTCGGAAATCACGCTGTAATCCTTGACGCAGGCGCAGGAACCAGAAACGGAATTGTTTACGGGCCTGTTCTTTCGGAACTTCTGAAGCTTAAGGGGATTTACTCACTGAATCAGATAAGCGGGATAATAGTGTCTCATGCACATTATGACCACAGCGGATTTCTTCCGGTACTTATGTCGGAGGCAAAAAACGCTCCGGTGTATATGACTGAGATTACCAGGTCACTTACGGAACTTCAGCTCTACGACAGGCTTCGCAGAGCCGGGTCGGAGGCCAGCTTTGAAAACAAAAGAATCAGCACACGCTGCTGTCTTGACAGGGTAACTGAGGTAAGCTTCATGCAGACGCTTTACTTTTCTGATTACAGTATAACATTTCTGCCTGCCGGTCATATTCCGGGCGCGATGATGACACTTATTGAGTACAGAGACAGAAAAATACTCTATACCGGTGACTATGCCGCTGACGGCTCCCCGCTGTGTCCCGGCTGCTATATTCCCGATGATATCAGGCCTGATACGCTAATAATGTGCGGAGTGCATGCGGGACGTCCGGATCGCAGAAGGTACGGTGACGAGCTGTTTAATCAGATTTATGATATGCTTTCAGATGTACGGGCGGGATGCGGACCGGTTATGTGCACAGTATCGCAGCTCAGCAAGGGGGCTGAGCTGCTGAAAATGATAAATGACTACAACAGATATCATATTCCGGTATTTGTTGACCGGCAGGTTATGCAGGTAGTTCAGAAGCTTGAGCGCTCCGGTATAAGAATTATGACTAAGGACAACAGAATAATGACAGGAACTCCGCCGTCATACAGTCATATATTTATAAGCTCAGGGGGGAGAAAATGCAGAAACAGTATTTACACCAGGAAGTACAGTATAGATTTTTCACTTCACGATGATTTTCATCAGACTAAACAGTTTATAGACCGGATTAAGCCTGAGAAGACCGTAATAGTTCACTGCAGCGGCGGTGAATACGGATACAGTGCTCTCAGGAAACCGGCAGAGGACGGCGGTACCGGAACAGAAATAATTTTCGGTAAGGAACAGCAGCTGTATCAGCTGTAGCGGAGGTATAAAATGAAGCAGAATGAAAAAAGAATCAGCGAGATAAGAGAACAGATACATGAGGCAATGTTCAGAAAAAACAAGCAGTGCGGAAAAACAAGGGACGAAATAGTTACAGAGAACAGAATGATAAAAATTCTGTGTTCGTCACCGGCCATGTCGCCGTTCATGTGTGCTGAAAAAATGAACGAATGCTACGGATATGACTTCAGAAGCGATGATGTTCTCGAAATCTACAGAAAGCTTAAGCTTGCAAATCCGAATGAAAGACTTTCAGTTTTCTGGTATGCGGACAAGGACACGGACCGTCTTGTGAAGGCACTGAACGGTGACAGAAAAGCGTTTGAAACACTCAGCGAAATAAGGTGCAAAACCTGGGAAAGACGTCATCCGGCATCAGACCGTATATGTGCTGCCATGCTCTTCAGAAAGTATCCGGATATTGTAACAGACGGTGACGACGAACTGCTTAACAGACTCGGAAACACCATAGCAAGATATTTTTTCTGTGACATACTTGAGATTATACGTACGGTTTATAATATTCCTGTATATGCTGAAAAACAGAAAAACATAACCGCAAAAAATCTTTCCGAGGAACAGCTGCGTGTCAGAATAAATGTTCTTGAAAATGAACTCGAAACTACGGCAAATATGCTTTCCGACCTTCAGTGTGAATTTGAGGAGCAGCTTTCCGAGAGCAGGATAAAGGAAATGACCGACTTCTTTGCAAGGCTTAATTCAGACAAGTACGGATGCATTCTTGATCAGCTTCTTGAACTTCAGAAGGGTGTAAATGAACTGAAAAACAAAGGATACGAGGTGCCTGTGGAACTCAACGGCGTTCTGATAGTTATAAGAAAACTTATTCAGTTTGTGCGCGACTGTCATATAGTGCCTGTTCTTAAACCATGGGAGCAGAGAACGGTAAAGGCATCAGATATTGAGTTCTGTGACTATTCCGGCACACCGTTTGAGTCGGAGGATGAGGAAAAAAACGTTCAGACTGTTTCTCCGGGATGGCAGTTCAGTGACAGGGGAATCCGTATTTCGCGTCCGCGTGTAAAAGAAACAGTGTAAACTTCTGTTTGCCTGCGCTGTTGACATGGATGACTGCATATGATAAAATTATAGTGGATTTGTAACATATGAAAAAGTGCATTCTGAAAATTTCTGTGTTACTTTATCATACGCGAAACATGGTGATACGAGTGAATTATGAGGGAAAATCACTTCCTGTCAATAAGAGAACAGCCTTTCAGAACGAATATTTAAGGCAGGTTCCGGTACGCCGCTACAGCGCAGACGGTGGTGTTGACGAAAAGGATTATGATGTTGTTGAAAAGCTGAGCTCGGGAAGCTCAGGAATATTTCTTGAGGGCATTTCAGATTATCTCGGAATCAGTACGGACATGCCTGTTGAAATACTAACTGAAATAAAAAGACGCTACAGGGAAAGAGGCGTACCGCTGAACGACAGAACTCTGGAGAAGTGGGTATACGATAACAAGATACCGAATCCGGGAAGAAGAACCAAGGCGGTACGTCTTGATTTCTGTTTTGCGATGGGTTTTTCAGTGGAGAAGACAAAGGAGTTTATGATAAAAAACTTTCAGTCAACTCCTTTTTATCTTAGAAACAGAACTGATGCGGTTTACTACTACTGTATTCTCAACGGACGCGATTATGCATCCGTCACTGAACTTCTTGAAAAAGCTGAAGCACTGGGACCGTCCGGGGGCGGCTGTTCCGGAACAGTAAATACTGAACCGGATATAAACCGTATAAAAAATGATACTGAGTTCCTGAACTGGCTTGCAGACTGCTGTGAACCGGAGTACGAAATATCAGAAGACGATGCAGAAGAAGGCGCTCCGGTGAAAAAAACACCGAAAAAGGATGAATTCAGCACTGCAAGAGCTGAGGCTTCAAAGCTTCTTGAGGAGGCGTACAGACTTGCTGAAACAACAAGCGGTGCGGCACTTATGGAGAAAATCTGCGGCTACGGAAAGAAGTACTCGGGACTGTCAAAGACAAAGCTTCCTGATGACTTCCGACGCAGCTTTCCTGATGAGCAGACTCTTAGCAACCTTAACAAGGGTAAACACATCACAGATCTGCAGCTGCGAAAGCTGATTGTACTTCTGAAATTTTATATTTTCTTTACCAGATGCGTGAGATTCCGTGAAACTGAAAATATAACTGCGGAACAGATTGAGAGTGACAGCAACGACTTCAGGGTTCAGCTTGACAGCATTATGCTCAGGTGCGGTCTTATGCCGGTTTATCTGCGCAACGAGTTCGATTCGACGGTTATGTGGTGTACACGTTCACCTGATCCGGTAATGAAGCTTCACGCAGCCATAAGTGACAAGCTGTGTGATGCTGAATAATCAGTGAGGAAAAAAATTTGGACAAGTATTTATCACCCGGAACAGTTCTGAACAGCACGGATTCAGGATATTATGAAATAAAAAAAGTAACAGGTGAAGGTTCAACATCAGTTGCATATGAAGCGGAAATACGCAGTGATGAGGGAAGTCTTCTCGACAGGGTTATCCTCAAGGAGTATAACCCGTACTTTATAACGGAACGCAGTGATGACGGTTCACTTGTATGTCCGGAAAACAGAGAGGATGAGTTCAGGGCAGGCCGCAGGCGATTTCTTGATGCGGTCAGAATCCAGAGGGAAATGCGCCTCAATGACGAGACGGCAAACAGCACCCCTATAACAGAGAATACATTCGAAGCAATGGGCAGTCTGTTTGTTTCAGTTCACAGATATAACGGTGAAACTCTTGAAAGCTACTGTGACAGCATGAGCTTTTCAAAGGCAGCGGAAGTGTTCAGAGCGGCAGCATCAGTTGTTCAGGCTTATCACAGCCTTAATCCGCCGCGTCTCTGTCTCGATATCAAGCCTGACAATATCATGGTGATACCGGAAACATCACAGATGGCCTTCTTCATAGATTTTGACAGTATATGCACGGAGGCAGATATTTTGCAGAGAGGGTCGGTTCCGCACACTCCGGAGTGGGCGGCGCCGGAGCAGCTTATGTACTCAGGTGATGAAAATTCTGTTTCAGTAAAAACTGATTACTATCTTCTCGGCGAAATTCTCTACTGGCTTGTATTTGACAGAAATCATTCATCAGAGGACGAACACTGCAGCTTTTCCGAATTTCCCTTTGACAGTGCAGTAAAATACAAAGATGAACTCAGATCACCGGAAATAAGAAAAATCATTTCAGATATTTTCAGAAAAACACTCAGGTCACATCCTTCCGGAAGATACAGTGATATTTCAGAGCTTATAAAAATGGCTGATGAACTGATCAGGGAGATTCAGAGACAGGAGTGGCGAAAGCTCACTGTCAGAAGTGAAAGAATCAACAATTCAGTAATCAGGGAAAAAAGTGACTTTGTCGGCAGAGAGGACCTTATCAGAGAGATAGGGGAAAAGCTTGAGCGTAACACTGTTCTGTACATAACCGGTATTGCCGGCATAGGAAAAAGTGAACTTGTCAGACAGTATATCGCAAGAAACAGGGAAGACTACCGCAATATCATGTTCTGGTCATATTCAGGTGACTTTGAATATATGATAAGCAGGGATACCGATGTTTCAGTCAGCGGATTTACAAAATCTGATGATGAAACAGACAGAAAATTCAGCAGAAGAAAGCTGAGAAAAATACGTGATCTTCTGGACCCGGACGAAAAAAATCTCATTGTTATAGACAACCTTGATATTCCGTACAGGGAGTATTCCGAAAACGAATGCTGGCAGCAGCTTGCGGCTATGCCGGCTGAGATTATTATAACATCAAGGGTGTCAGAGAGCCGTTTCAGTTCTGTAAGCGTTACGGCTATTTCAGATATGAGCGAGCTTAAAAAGCTGTTCAGCTTCAGGTGCCCTTATGAGAAAAGTGACGGGCAGTATGTTGAGAAGCTGATTCAGAGTGTGAAGTGTCATACTCTTCTTGTTGAGCTCGTTGCAGGTCATATCACCAGGTCCGGAATTACACCGGAGTACATGCTTGAGAATCTGCTCGAACGTATTCCGGAGATTCACACAGCCGGGTTCATTACTGAGGAAAATGTAAACAGGATAATCAGTGAAATCTACACGATGGACCATATGACAAGGGCGCAGAAGATGATTCTTGCCAGAGCAGCGTTTATACCGCTTGAAGGCTATTCGTACGGACATTTCTGTATTGTTCACAATATCCACGACCGCACGGATTTTACTGAGCTTATCAGAAGCGGATGGATTACCGTCAGCAACGGAATGATAACTGTTCTCCCGGTAATCGGCACAGTGATAGTTGAGCATATTATCAGAGAGGGACTTCTCGAGTCTGTGTTTTCAAGATTTATAAAAATAACTGATTACCGCAGGCATTCGAGTATAGTTGTACCTGAGATTCACTATGTAAGAATTCTTGAGTCAGCGATTCATATGTCCAGAGACACCTACAGAATCAGGACTGAGGAAGTAGCCACCCTGATAATGATGTTTTCAAAAAAATTTGCATGTTTCGGCAGATCTGTTATGAACATAGACAATCTTGACTATGCCATAGATGTACTCTGCGGACTGAAAAAACTCAGTCCCTTCAGAAAAATGTATTACGGTCTTCTTGAACAGTGCTGGTATCAGAAGGCATACCACCTGTTTCTTCTGAAAAAATATGATGAGGTTATGGCTATAATAAGAAAGAGACTTGTATATTCAGAGCTGTTCCGGGACTATTACCAGTCGCTTAACTGGTACTCCATGCTGGCTGTTATAAAAACAATTGAACTTAATTCCAGAAATATATCACGATTCAGAAGAAAGGCAGGACTGCTGCCTGTTTCACTGCGGTGTATCCGTCAGCATGTGCTTTTTGAAGACAGAGTAAAGAATATTGTTGCCTATTCGGCTGGTCATAACTACGGCAGTATCTACTGTTCGAGGGATGAGCTCAGCAAGGAGATTGATGCAAATCTTTTCAGGATAGAGCGTGCATCATACTATGAGGATTTTTTCTGGAAAACAAAGTGGAGCGGTGCAGGTATTCTCAACAGCATTCTTGTACGAAGCGAAAGCATCTCACTGTGGTCACCTAACTTCAGGGTCAACAGGTATATATTCCCGACGGTTGATGACAACAACTTTTACAATTATATGACTGCTCAGAAAATGTATCTTGACCGTCAGTATGATATTGCGGCCGCTGTTCTTGAGAGCTCAGTGAATGCCTACGGTGAAAAGAAGCTTTATCATGACTATAATCTTGCAGGTATGCATTTTTTCCTTGCAAAGATTTATCAGATGAACGGTCGCCAGAAGGAAGCGGCCGGTGAAATCAAAAAGTGTCTTGAAATCAAGGAGGAGCTGAGCGGAAGTACAGGAGGAAACGACAATTTTGTACAGAGAATAGAGCTTGTTCATCTTTACAATGATCTTGGCGAAACTGATATTGCCTATGACCTCAATGAGATGATAAGACGGGATATTGAGGAACAGAAGCCCGGAAGAGGTCATATATATTCCGCGCACTGCGCAGTGAATCTTGCGGAAAACTACTATATCAGAGGTGATTTCAGCCGTGCTCTGTCCGTGCTTAACTCTGCAAAGAGCATTTCGTCGAGATCAGCTTACTACAGATACTGTCTTGCAAGAAGGGAATACACCTACGGATGTATCATGAATGCACAGGGCAGAACTGATGAGGCTGCATCGCATTTCAGAACGGCTCTGAAGCATTACAGGGAAACGACAGGTGAGCACTACTTTGAGGCGAGGGACTGCGCAGCTGCTCTTAAATGAGATACTTCGCGGTATGCAGCAGATTTTTTATCGGATATGTAAATATATTTATAATAGTGAATGCAAAGTGTTTTTTGTGTTCACTATTTTTATATTGATTATTCATAAAAATGGTGGTATAATATATATGATATTTGATGATGTGTCTATAGTAAACACACTAATTTAATGCGTTTACAGTTAGCCGGTTTGCACAGAGATGACGTAGTCATCGGATGTGCAGGGCAATAAATATATTACAGTGAACGCAGAATTATTTTCTGCGTTCACTGTAATTTTACGCGAAACGATACAGCATTATGTTATTAATCAGATATACAGCATACATCTCTGCGGACTGTATGCTTAAACAGGGGGATTATATATGGGCGTTATTTTTACAGCAGAAAATATATCAGGATTACTCAGCGCAGCAATTGATGAGGGACATATTGTACCGTACTACCAGCCTAAGTACGACTCGATAACAGGAAAGCTTTCGGGAGCAGAGGCACTTGCAAGATGGAAAGATGATACCGGAAAAATTATTCCGCCGGACAGCTTTGTTCCTGTACTTGAGGAGAGCTGCCTTATAACCAGGCTTGACTGGCACATACTCAGACAGGTGTGCGAATTTATCAGAAGCCAGATTGACAGTGGAATTGTTCCGGTTACAGTTTCGGTAAATTTCTCCCGTGCTCATACCTACGAATCTAACTTCACGGAGCTTCTGTGCGGAATCGTTGACGAGTACGGAATACCTCATAAGTATATTGAAGCTGAGATAACCGAATCTGCTCTTGCCAAGGGCAGAACATATATCATTGAGTTTATAAACGACATCAGAAACTCAGGATTTGAAGTAGCAATAGATGACTTCGGCAGCGGTCTTTCGTCGCTTAACTTCGTGAAGGATGTTCCTGCTACTGTACTTAAGATAGACAAGTCACTTCTGAGCGGAAACTGCGAAAATGAAAAGGAACGAATAGTACTCGAGAGTATCTTCAGCTTCGCGCAGCGTCTTCATCTGACTACTGTTGCCGAGGGCGTTGAAACCAAGGAACAGCTCGGATTTCTCCGTACCTGCGGCTGTGAGCTGATTCAGGGTTACTACTTCTCAAAACCGGTTCCTCAGGAGGAGTATGCTGAACTCTGCAGAAAAGAGCAGAAGAAAACAGAGACAGAGGATATCCTTCTCACCCAGCCTGCAGCCAGCGCCAGGGAGCTTCTCATGGACGCAGTCTTCATGTGCTATCCGCTTGTAATCATGAGCAATCTTACAAGAAACAGCTTCTATATGATGGTATACGAAAACTTTACAACCCGTTCATGTCCGTCAACAGGTGTATACTCTGAACTCATCGAGCACGGAGCCTTGTCCATGCACCCTGACGACCAGGACCTTTTCAGAAGAACCTTTGACATAAACGACCAGCTTGAAAAGTACGAAGCCGGCGAGAGAAGAAGACGCGTTGTAACCAGACAGATCGGTGACGACGGAATTTACAGAAAAGTTGAAACAACCAACTTCTACGTAAAAAATCCATCCTCCGACGACGTAATTGCCATTACATTTTCAAAACCGCTTGATGAACAGTAAGTATATATAAAAAAGCCGTAAAACAAAGATTATCCTTTGTATTACGGCTTTTTTGTAACTGTTCAGGACTAAGTTAAACAACACTTTAAGAACTGTACTTTTGGTGTCCCTTAACTGATGTGTTGGTTCGGTAGTAATGGCCCACTTGAAAAGGGTGCTGTCAGCGTAGCTGACTGGGGGATTACTCTCTTAAACCTCGCTTTATACCAGTTATGAATAGTTCTTGCTGGAAAATAAATGCAGAATTTTACCTCTCAGGGCGAAAATATTACCACTTAGGGCGAAATGGTTGTAATTTACATATATGTATGGTAAAATACAACTGTTGCGCAGCGAAAAAAATTATAGTATAATAAAGGTGATTAAACAATGCAGGAAGAGTAAAACAATAATGAAACAGGAAAAATAAACCGCGAATTCAAAGTCAGAATATTCAGGTATATATTTGCACATGAATAAAAC
>JAZUIH010000037.1:0-60031 GCA_045642145.1 Oscillospiraceae bacterium
CTGCTTCTGCATTTACACCTGATCCCGCGTAAGCGGAGGAAATGATACTTAATGACATTAACATAGCAAATATTGATTTTGTATTCTTTTTCATGTCAGAGCACCTCACTGTAAAAAATGAATTTAAGCTTCCGAAATACTACCATTATATACATATATAATAGCATTTTTTACACGGCAGTTCAATGCCCCCTGAATTTTGCACAAAATTTCCGCGGTATTTTTGTGCATCAATCCAATTCGAATCATTCAAACTGACTTTGTGAAATATCATACCGACGCTGAGTCAGTCTTACAGCAATACCTCAGTTCTTTGATTTACCAGTTCCGTATAAATCTTTTTTACATCTTTAAATCTTAGCTGTGAAATTGGTTTTTCTATATCATGATGTTTAATATCAAGAATAAAATAAAAGCTGTCGGTCTTGTGATAAAAAGTTCTTCATAATACTTTGTGTGTGCAGTTATATACATCCAAGCGGAACAATTTTGTTCATATTATCAAGCGGAATGATCATTGACGAAAGACAGACCACGGCACCTTCGCCTTTTTCTTCGGCAAGATCATCAAGAACTGAAAAGTTTTTAAGTGCGGTCCGGCCCGGGTCAGAACTTTTCTTTATTTCCACAGGATACAGTTTTCCGTTGTCAAGTATCAGCAGATCGATTTCTTTTCCGTTATTGTCTCTGTAGTAAAACAGACGGCTTCTTACATCAATGCCGGCGTTTACATATCCTTTTATTATCTCGGATATTACATAGTTTTCAAATAATGCACCGGCCATTGCAGATATCTCAAGAGCTCTTGCGTTGTTCCACATACTAAGATAACACGCAAGTCCGGTATCCATAAAGTAAAGCTTCGGTCGTTTTACAATGCGCTTTATGGTATTGCCTGAATATGGAGTCAGCAAAAACACAAGTCCCGAAGATACCATTATCGACAGCCAGCCGTCCGCGGTTTTACCGTCTATTCCTGTATCTCTGGAAATATCGGAAATATTTACTTCCTGGCCTGTACGTGCTGCCAGACATGAGATAAACTTCAGAAATTTGTTTTCATCTCTGACATTTACAAGGTCACGTATATCTCTTTCGATATATGTCTGAAGATATGAACCGAAAAAATCTTCAGTATTCAGCTCCGGATCTGCAATCATAGCCGGCATTCCGCCGCGGAGAATATGGTCAAATACGGTTTTTACGGTATATGAAGAATCTGTACTTTTTATATCCGACGGATTAAAAGGATAACCTTTTCTGCCCTCTGTTTCAGCACGCGACATGGAATACATTGAGAGTATACCGACACGTCCGGCAAGAGACTCACTGACTTTATTCATCATATGGAACATCTGGGAACCGGTAAGAAAATACCTTCCGTTTTCTTTTTTTTCGTCACATTTTATTTTTATATACGGCAGCAGTTCAGGAGCATACTGTATCTCATCTATGATAACAGGAGCCGGATACTGCTGAAGAAAAAGTTCAGGATCTTCTCTGGCCAGCATTCTTAATTTAGGATAGTCAAGAGTAACATACTGTATCTCCGGACGATCCATGGCAAATTTTTTCAAAACCGTTGTTTTACCTACCTGTCTTGCACCGCAGATCATTACAACCGGAAAATGCCCGGCCATGTAGTGTATTTTGGATTCTATTTCTCTTTTTATATACATTATATCGCCTTCTTTTTATACAAATTCGGAATTGAATTCCGTATATGTATTATATCACAGGCGAACTGAAAAATCAATTACTTTTCTCTCCTTCACAAAATTCTTTCTGTGCATCACCACTGAGCTTTACTGCCTGTTCCGCACGGACATTCCTCAAGAGTTTCATCATCAAACACGCTTACAACTGTGTCAGGCATCAAAGGAAGCATGTACAAATACTAATACACATTTTGTATACAGCATAAAAAAGGAGCTGTGCGTCTCAGGACTGCACAGCTCCCTTTTTGCTTATTCCTTTTCAAGAAAACATTTTTTTACTGTAAAAAATCCGACAATGCCGCATATTACAAGGGCGACGGCGATACCGGCGTATACTGACCTGCTTCCGCCGGACACAACTGAATCGAGACTCTCTGCATTTTCATAGACAAAGCCGGCATCGAGGCCGTCGTCTTTTTCGAGGTTGTTTCCGTGCTGAATGCCGAGAAACACAACTGTATCATCAGAAGAATATTCAGCAGTACTGTATCTCCAGCGATATGAACCTGAAAACCTGTGATACCGTTTAGCCTTTTTGTCGTCAATGCTGACAGCGCTGTATGAATCCATAAGATCTGCAGGCGTACTGGTAATCCATGTATATCCGCCGTAGTTTCTTATGTCGGAGACGTTGTTTTCTCTTAAGGTCATGTCATTTTCAGAACATTGAATACCGGCGTTCAGTCCGGCAAGAATATCACTGTCTATTATATAATCATCTTCCGCAGCAGGTGCTCCGGTAAATATCGCATTGTCAACGCTGACATCCTTTAATCCGTAAACCGGCTTCCAGCTCCATGATCTGTTGTTTTCCTTAAGCTGCTCGACAGTACGTCTGACTACCGGCGCATGAAATGATATGTTCATCTCAGTATCGCATGCATTTTCCCATTCAGAGGGCCTTATTACCACCGCAACAAGTCTGCCCTCATTTTCCGCATGAACCTTTCCATCTTCAACCCATACTGCATTACGGATATACTCACCGGCATCATCCATTCCGAGAACTGCCTTTATACTGAGGAACAGAAAAAAAGCGCATACCACAAGTATAATTATCCCTTTTATCTTTTTCATTCATCTTTCCCCCTGATTATAACGTTTTCCGGCGAACGGCAAAAAATATTTTACCGCTCACTGTATATTGTTATAATTCTACAGCAATTTCGCAGCGATGTCAATTCATGCAGATGAGTTTAAAAAGCATCCGGACAGATTTATCTCGCCCAGTGGCGGACATTATCCAGATAAGTTTCCCTGTCAAAGTATCTTTCCGGAATCTGTTCAAATGGTATCAGCGCGGAAGCGCACACCTCATCACCGGTTTCCCTGTCTTCCAGAACAAATACATATGCTGCCATGTCAAGTGCACTGATTTCATCATCACTCAGGAATTCCGAATAGCCCTCCGGTGCGCCGTCACGGTCTTCTTCAGGAACAAACCTTGCGTTATCCCAGTACCAGGTTTTCAGTGTATAGTTACTTAAAGCACTGAAATCATCTTCCGGAACTGTTTCACGTCTGTATTCATCGTCTGATTTGATATCCCTGTAAGCTTTTGAAATACATGAACGCCAGTCTCCGAAAAGATCTTCAGCTGTAATGATTTCAGCTGTATCCGCATCTATGATATACCGTTCATACGCCCCGCAGCTGATATAATAAATATTAACCAGCGCATCATTGTTACGACTGTCAAGCCAGATGCCATCTGCTCTGAAACTGCTGAGAACATTTTCAATGTGTTCGTCAGCAAATTTTCTGTATACCTTTTTATACAGTGCGATATTCTCTTCATTATGCCTTCTGATTTCCTCTTCGCTGTGAAATACAGAATCCGAGAGAAGTACAGTGATTTCATCACCGTCTATATTTATTCTGTCGCGGCGGCTGTACCACTCGTGGCTCCACTGGCGGTCTTCCACAAGACCATCCGGAACATACCCTGTTACATCTCTGTATTTTCCGGAAATACCGGCGTTCAGAAGCAGTGGCATCTGTTCTGAATCCAGACAGTGATCTATCCATCCTCCGTCCGTATCAAGCAGCCAGGAGTCTGCACCCACAGACAAAACAGAAATATTATGATTAAATTTTACATCGTTTTCAGCGTAGATATTGCCTTCTGAACTTTCAATCAGTGAAATATAGTCAGTGCCTCTGAAAAACAGATCTGATTCATTTTCGATTATTTTTTCATCAATAATATCATACACTCTGTAAAATGCAGTACTTTTCGTACCGTAGTTTACATTAATCAGAACCGACAGATATCCGTTGACAATACCGGTGAATTCACAGGCATAATTTTTCCATACAATATCATCATCATGCCCGTCATCCACTGACTTCATTTCTTCAATATATGAATTCAGCTCTTCCCTTTCCTTTTCGCTCAGCTCTGAATCTATTTTACTGAAACACTCATTTACTGTTTTTTCAATATCCGCCTTTATTCTGTACGCGAATTCCCCGTAGATTACAGCCGTAAGTATCCGTTCTGTTTCATAAATATTAAAGCCCGCAGTGTCACCGTAAAAATTAACGTACGAATATGTCAGATCCGGCAGATATCCTTCCGGTTTTTCAGGACCGGTACCGGTACTTTTTATCTGTTTTTCCGGTTCTTCATTTTTTTCAGGTTCTGCACTGCTGTTTTCTGTTCCGGCATCTGTACAGCCCTGAGTTTCAGAAACAAATGAAGCCTGTGACGGAACTGTATTCTGATTTCCCGCATTGTTCTGTGCTATTCTGATGCCCGCAGGAACGGCAGCAACAGCGGCAAACACCGCAGCAGCGGCAGCTATTGATTTCCAGCTGATTCCTTTTTCCTTTATCACTCTGTCGTTCAGCGCATCTTCAGCGTATTCTTCCGGTATTTCACCGATTGCTCTGAACAGTTTTTTATTATCGTCCATTTATTTTCCTCCGTTCTTTCTTTTTGTCTCTGCTGTCATATAAGTTCTCTTTTCCTGAGCTCTTCAGCCAGCTGTTTTCTGAGACGATGAAGGATGATCTTTACGTTGCTTTCCTTCATTCCCTGTCTCTGTGCAATTTCCTTCACCGGCATAACGTGCCAGTATCTGAGTACAAAAATTCTTCTCTTCTGCACATCAAGTCCGTCCAGAAATTCCTTAAGCGCAAGATTGGTTTCTTTGCTCTCTATTTTTGATTCAATATTTTCGCCTTCGTCCACACATTCCAGAAGCTCATCCAGGACTGCCGGGAATTCACCGCCTCCGCGCTTCAGTCTTTTTTTCCTGTCATACATATCAAGAGCCGTGTTTCTCACTATTTTGCCGATAAATACAGACAGAATCTTCGGTACCGCAGGGGGTATTGCGTTCCAAGCCTTAAAATACGAATCATTGACGCACTCCTCAGCTTCTCCCCTGTCATACAGTATCCTGTACGCAATCGACTGACAGTAGGTTCCGTATTTTTTATCCGTTTCAGTTATCGCCGACTCCGAACGGCTTTCATACAGTTTTATAATTTCGCTGTCTTTCATTTCATGTCCTTTCTTCCGAATTGAAGGTACCCTCTGTAAATATAAACGGCATTTACTGCAAGGGGTTACACATATCTGAAAATATTTGTTTCCCGACTCAATATTTCTCCTGAAAATTTACTGAATTTAGAGTATAATAATCGTAATTCAGTAAATTACAGTGAACGCAATCCCCCGGCTATCGGCACCTCATCGCCGATAGCCGGGGGATTATTACTCAGCAGTGTCCGTGATTTACTACGGTCCAGCTTCCGTCATCATTTTTTTCAAGTGTATATTTCCAGTCCCTGTCTATATGGTTGCTGTTGATTTCCGGCGCTGTACTGAATCCGGCATAATAATCAGTATATACAATGACACGAGGTTTTCTGATGCCGTTTCCGGGTAAAGCGTTTTCATCCCCGGCATAGTATGCTTTCAGAATATTGCATCCGCATTCACCAATTGTGTTTTCAGCCTCAGCGACAGCAGTTCTGACCGCTTCATTTATCTCTTCATCTGTGAACAGTTCTGTTGTAAAAGGTTCGGTTTTACAACTGCAGTTCATAAGGTAAACTCTGCTGCCGGCGTACAGAGCTGCAGCAGCGGCAGTAATAATCATAAATACTTTTATCTTTTTCATTTCTTTTGTTCTCCTTTTTTGTCACAGTTTTACATATACCGTAAATCTTCCACCGCTGTAAGTGACATTTACCCTGTATCCGTGAATGCCGGCTATGTTTTTTACTATCGCAAGTCCCACGCCGCTTCCGTTTCGCCCTGAACGTTCGGCAGTTCCGCGGACAAACGGCTCGGTAAGTCTGTTTATATCCTCAGTTATTTTACCGCTGAACACATTTGAAACTGTTATACACTTCGGTGAGAGCTTTACATCAATTTCAGTATCAGAATCAGCGTATTTTACTGCATTTGAAATAAGGTTTTCAAGAAGCTGTGTCATCATTTTTCTGTCTGCCTTCACGGTGGCATCACCCGAAATGCCGATGGTTAATCCTCTCTCTGAAGCAGTGAATTCATACTTTTTCCACAGCTCATGCACAACCGGACTGATTTCAAACCGGCTTCGCTCCGGCACGGCAATATCCTTTTCCGACCTTGTAAGCTCAAGTGCGTCATTAATGATACTCTTAGTGTATTCCGCATTTTCAATTATCGCATTTTCGTAGAACT
Source organism: Oscillospiraceae bacterium (assembly GCA_045642145.1). Classification (GTDB taxonomy): domain Bacteria; phylum Bacillota; class Clostridia; order Oscillospirales; family Ruminococcaceae; genus HUN007. The sequence goes on from JAZUIH010000037.1 coordinate 6,400, forward strand.
CCCTTTTTTCAGGGTTTACATTTTCCCTGAGATTTTCAGCGCATCCTGAAATAATGGTAAGCGGGGTCTTCAGGTCGTGTGAAAGACTGTTGATTACCGAACGTCTGTATTCCTCCCTGATATTTTCCGAATTTTTCTGAAATGCAAGAAGCAGCGATACTGTCAGTGCCGCAGAGAACATGACTACGTCAGCAGGGAATAAATACTTAAAGAAATATCCGTAGTAGTTTATTTTAGTCTCGGTCATTACGCGGATTTTCCTGCTTCCTGCTGTAACTGCGCTGCTCAGGCGGCGCAGTTCATATCCGGAAACGGTTTTCTTTTCCATGGATTCATGCAAGTATCTGAGTTTAGCGCCGGCAGATGTTTCAGACTGGTCATATCTCTCATAGAAAAATATGTTTTCTGAAATGTTGTATACGGATTTTACCTTCTGGTCCGTTTCGTTCATTTTCTCAGTGCATTTCCCGGGGTTTTCAGTGTATTCCTGCAGCGTTTTGTTTGAAGCAAGTGTAAAATCATCGGATGCCAGTATTTCATTTGTATCTGCATCTACAATGACTGCAGTCTGCTCTATGCCGGAGTGGCCAAAATCATATCCGGGATAATACAGCTGAAATACCTCTTCAGCTCTGTCCCTGTCAAATTCATCTGCAGGCTCCCTGAACATGTTCATGATAATGTTAAATGAGTCCAGGTCATTCACTCTGAAAAACGGCGTTTTGTATTCGGTAAATGTCCAGTACAGCACACAGTGTGCCGCAAATGCTGCAGCGAAAGGGAGAATCAGCCGCTTAATCAGCAGTTCTCCGAAGCTTTTTCTTTTGTAACGTCCTTTCATACTGTTCCTCCGTTCTGCGTCAGTCAGTTATTTTATATCCCTTTCCTGTCACAGTTTTTATCTGTGATCCTGATGCACCCAGAGCCTTTCTCAGTTTTCTTATATGATTGTCAACGACACGGTCTCTTCCGAAATAATCCCTGCCCCATATAACGTCCAGAATCATGTCACGGCTAATAAGCTGGCCGCTGTTTTTCATAAGGTATCTGAGTATTTCAAATTCCTTCAGCGGCAGAGTTACTTCCTTACCTGACGCGCAGACCTGATGCAGTCTGACATCAAGTCGTATATCCCCGCACACAAGCTCACTGCTCAGCATATTTCCGGACGCCCTTTTCAGCAGTGCCCTGCTCTTCGCAAATAGTTCAGCAAGGGAAAACGGTTTGGTTACATAGTCATCACACCCGAGATCATATCCGAAAAGCTTATCCTCCTCAAGTGTCCTTGCAGTAATGAAAATAACCGGTACACTGCTGTTTTCACGTATCTTCCTGCACACTGAAAATCCGTCTATATCCGGCAGCATAACATCCAGCAGAACAAGGTCAAAAGCTTCCGCCTGAAACAGCTCCACAGCCGTCAGTCCGCTTTCAGCTGTGCAGATCTTCATTTCGCCGCTGCTTTTTGCAGTAAAATAATCCTGCGTCATCTGCGCAATCACCGGGTCGTCTTCAACTATAAGTATCCTGCAGTTCAGTTTTCTCACCTCTTTCTCTCTCCGGGTCTGACTGTATTCTATCATCCGGATATATCCTTTTTATCTCTTTTTAGTCACAATAAATTCAGCAGAAGGTATCTCATACTGTTTCATTATATCACTTTTGAAACATTAATGATAGACGCAATTTATTTGGCGCTTACTTTTTTCAAAAAACTCAAAGCAGGTATTTTCTTAGCAAATAACGTATTTACGCAAAAACGGAACCACATACGTTATGCATGCGGTCCCGTAATAAAATCAGAATATAACAGATTCACTGCAATCAAAGAAGCTCCCTGAGTCTGTCACGTTCTTCCGGCGGAATCCTGAGTATATCCATAGCTTCGTCCAAATTTTTATTAAGGCTCTCCATTACTGCAAGAACAGCTTCTGCTCTGCTTTCTTCTTTTCCTTTGGCAAGGCCTTCTTCTATACCCTCTGCTTTACCCTTGGCAAGGCCTTCTTCTATACCCTCTGTCTTACCTGATTTTTTAGCCGCAGCAAGTTCAGCAGCATGGTCGAGAACAGCCATCTCACGTTCAAACGCATCGATTCGCATCTGTTCGTCTTTGCTGAAATAGCTGACAACATTTACGGCATCTCTTATTTCAGGAATATTTGAATTTGTAAGCATCTCCAGTTCCTCCCTTGTTTCAGAATTTATCAGCCACAGCCACTGCAGTACCGGATCATCGGAATTGTCAGCGGTCTGCGGCGGCAGTTTATTAAGTTCATAAAAATGTATCGCAAACTTATCCGTTAAAAATTCATCTCTGCTGGTTTCCTTTACCCTGAACAGTGAGTGATAATCCTCTGTACTGAAAAGGTTGAATCCAAGTATATTGATGCATATTGTTTCACGAAGCTCTCCGTAACCAGAACCTCTTCTGAATCCCATTGTAAAAAGCTTTGACCAGTAAAACAATGTTCTGTCCTTGTAATCCTGAAACCAGCATGACTGAAGTTCAACATTAATGGTGTACGAATTGTCAATAGTACATTTGATATCTACCCTGCCGAATTTTTCATCTGCAAAATCCGGCGGCAGCTCTGAACTTTCAATTCTGATGTCAGTAATACGGTTCTTATCAATACCGAGCATACAGGCTACGAAAGCTTTCAGTATGTGGATATTTTCCGGAGAACCGAAGAGTTTTTTGAATGCAACATCAATTTTGAGTTTAACTATCGAACTGGCATCAAAAATGTATGCCTTCGGATAATTTGTGACAGTTTCCCTGCTGTCCGGACCAACGTTAAATAAACTTCTCATTTTTTTCTCCTTTGTAAAATAGTGGATTTCTCATATATCTACATTTTACCATAAATAAGTAAAACAGTAAATGCGCATATTTTACAAAGAATGTCAGCCAGTTATTGTATATTTGACACAATATAACAGAAACCGCCGTATTATACTTCTGCAGTTTTCTATATTATATCATAAGTCTGTATCCGGTACAATCTTTATTTTTTCATTTTTCTGTTTATTTTACGAGGACGTACTGTGTTAAATCCCCCTTTAACTCAGTCCTGAACACTTACAAAATCAGAATATTATATCACCTCTGCTCTTTCCGTGGAATAATGATCTGATTGACTTAACCCCCGGAATTATGATAATATATACGTAATGTAAAAAGTCGTTTCATCACATACAGGGAGCTGAAAACGGCACAGAAAGGAGCTTACCTTGAAGACTGCAGAACTTACACGCGAACAGATAAAGTACATTTATAACACATACATGGTAAATGATTTTCCGGAGGATGAGCTTAAGCCGCTGGCTATGATGCTGAAGTCGCTGGATGAGGGGATATACGAATGCATAGGGATGGAAGATGAGGGCATGACAGTCGGATACGCTTATTTTCTGAGAACAGACGGCGACTGGCTTCTTGATTATTTTGCAGTTATTCCGGAGAGAAGAGGTCAGGGAATCGGCTCGGAGTTTCTGAAACAGCTTGAGAAATATACAAACGGCGCCGATACTGTCGTCATCGAAACTGAAAATCCGGAGTTTGCGGAAAATGAAGAGGAGCGAATCACGAGAATCAGAAGGCATGACTTTTATCTCCGTAACGGGTACAGGGATACCGGTGCATCAGCACTGCTCTTCGGCGTGCAGTACCTCCTTCTTGAACCGGCCGGAAAATGTCATTCGCCGGAGCAGATATGTGAAATATACAAAACATTCTACAGAAGAGTCCTTCCTGCTGATATGTTCCGTAAAAATGTCAGCGTAAGCCTGAATGCGTCTGTATAAAAACAGATAAAAAAGCAGGGGCACATCAGAATCACGCATATGCGCATTTTCTGATGTGCCCTTTTTGCATTGCTCCGTTACTGAACCAGTACCGGCATTATTTTAAAAACTCGATTTCATCTGTCTTTGTGCATGTATCGATGTCAGCTGCAATCATTTTACTGTTTGAAATTATGTATAAATAATCTCCGATATAGACTGCTCTTCTGTAATATGTTCTGTCAAAATTATTTATATCACCGACAAAATTCTTCAGAGTAAATTCTCCGTCATCGTATGAGAAGAAACAGTAACCGTCTCCGCAAACATCTATTTCATTTTCCAGTTCATTGAATGCCCTTGAACGAACATTCCAGGAAACAGGGAATCCGATAATATTCTTTTCAGGTGCGATGATAAGCTGCTTTCTGTCATATTCTGCATTACTTGACAAACCGCCGTACAGATATTTCTTATCCTCTTCTGAAATCTTAACATCTGCATATTCAGCCAGGCTGAAATCATCTTTGAGAAGCTTGTATATACCGTCCTCATCAAGCTTTTCAGGATTTGAATTGTCAAACATTACAAGCTTGTATCCGTCCCTGACTTCACCGCCCCACTCGTTTACATGTGTACTTAAACCAAATCCGAGAAGATGGCCGTCATCCCATTTCTGCATATATGTGCTGAAGCCGTCAATTTTGTATTCATCAAGAATTACAGGAGCTGACGGTTCAGAGAAATCAACTGCGAAAAGAGGGTCAGTCTGAACGTAGGTTACGATATAACCAAGGTCACCGGCGAAGCTTACTGATTTTACGGATTCATCCTTCGCAAAATGAGTAATCTCACCTGTTTTCTCAAGGTTCTGGTCAAGGACGTAAACGTTGTTTGAACGCTCACTTTTGTAGTATTCTCCGTCAGGTATACCGTAATCAGCTGTTGTTACTATTCTGAAGTATCCCTTGTATTCGCTCATCGAGAACTGATCCTTTACATATCCCGGAACCTCACCGGTTGCCTCAGGGGTAATCTTTCCTCCTGAAACTGAAACACGTGTAATCTCTGTTACATTCCATGTTTTTTCACCCCTGACTTCTGCCGGATCCATTCCCCCCCATCTGTAGCTGTAGCGCTGATGTGTCAGATAGAGATTGTTCTCGCTGCAGTATATGTCTCCTGTATAACCGGATACAACTCTGATATCCGACTTTCTGATTTCATTCGGAGTGCTAAGGTCTATGCTTCCGATTACTGTATATGAAGGTGAGCACTTTTTATCCGGTTCATTAGGAATATAGATATTTTCAGGGGCTACAGGTGCTACACATTCATTTGTACCTGCCTTAGGAATCCAGAGTTCAGCCTCACTGCCGTCATCCGTATTATCTTCAGCAGCATCATCAGCGACAGGCTCGTTCATATAATAATCCCTGTATAAAATCTTTCTTCCGTCTCTGAAATTTCCGTTGGAAATAAGGTACATATATCCGTCAGGTGTAATTCTTACATCGTTGAATGCACCCTCCTGATAATATGTATCTATAAGCTCAGGAGCCTTATCCTCGCTTCCCTTGCTGTATGCTGAAACAAAAGTATATCTCTGATAGCTCTTTAATCTGCTTCCGCTGTACGGAAAATTCACTGTACCGAGCACTATAATCATGTCACCGTAAAGGTACATATTGTTTACTGTGCAGCCTGAAGCAGTACCCATACCGGAGTCTGAAAAATCAATTTCAGTTGTCTGCTTTCCGGTAAATCTGCCGTCTGACACATAAACTGCACTCACAGCATCCCGTTCTCTGCCGGTTGCCCGGTCATACTTTCCTGACAGTGAGAAAACAGCATTTCCGTCTGTCTTGACAATATCAGCCTCGAGAACGTTTTCCTCCTGATTATATGTTTCATAGTAGTCACGAGTATCATCAGGGGTCGCCGGAGCTGATCCCGGTGCAAGTGTAGGCGCACTCACCGTCGGTGATTCAACCGCATTTATGCTGGAGTCAGCAAACCATCCTTTATCATATTCGGGACCATCAATATACAGGTCCTCACTGGTCATATCAATAAGGTCCTTCAGTTCACCGTAGTCAGAAATCTGTCTGATTTTAAGCTTCGGATCCTCCTGCGGTCCGAGTTTTACCGCATACTTTGAAAGATACATTCTGAAATGAGCAAGGTCAGCAAGATTTACTGTGCCGTTTCCGTCGGTATCAGCTGCTTTCAGGCGGTTGCCCTGAAGAGTGATGTCCTTAATCAGATGAAGGCTCAGGAGAGACAGGTCTGTTATATCTCTGCCCCCGTCCTCATCAATATCTCCGTAGATAAAGCTGTCTTTGCTTTCGGTTTCTTCAGCATATGTGCCGGCTGCTGGAACTGCCTGAATCATAAGACAGAACGCTGCCGCAAACGCCAGTGCCTTTTTAATTTTCATATAAGATTCCTCCCTTTTCCTTTTTTCCTTTTCCTGACGTGCATAAATACAAAGCCCCTGCGCAGGTGTTTTCTGCACTCTCTGTATTTATAACATTTCAAAACGGCAAAAAGTATAAACCCAAAATCAAGTTTGTAAATAATTATAAATTACCGGAGTTTCATATGTGCATCATGCACATAAGCGGGACTCTCCGCAGCAGAATTGCTAACAGGGTTATATAATTGAATTTTTTTCTTCTTCATGTTATAATTGACTTAATCAGTGCCCCGGTGCTGACTGCATAAAAATATGAAGGGATTGAATTAACAGTGTCTTTTGTAGAGATGAAAGACGTACGCAAAAGCTACAGGATGGGTGAAGTGACCATCAACGCTTCTGACGGAATAAACTTCACTATAGAAAAAGGCGAATTTGCCGTTATAGTAGGTGCCTCAGGCGCCGGTAAAACCACCGTACTCAACATGCTGGGCGGAATGGACAAGTGTGACGGTGGCAGTATAATAGTGGACGGCAGGGATATCGCCGGATACTCAAAAAAGGAAATAACCTCATACAGAAGGTATGACATCGGATTTGTGTTCCAGTTCTATAACCTGGTGCAGAACCTCACCGCACGTGAAAACGTTGAGCTTGCAGCACAGATATGCGGAAAAAACGCAATGGACAGCACCGAGGTACTCAGACAGGTAGGTCTTGGCGACCGTATCAACAACTTCCCTGCCCAGCTTTCAGGCGGTGAACAGCAGAGAGTTTCCATAGCCCGCGCCCTTGCAAAAAGGCCGAAGCTGCTCCTGTGCGACGAACCGACAGGCGCCCTTGACTACAACACGGGCAAGACCATCCTGAAGCTTCTTCAGGACACATGCCGCCAGACCGGCACAACAGTAATAGTAATCACCCACAACCTTGCAATAACACCTATGGCCGACAGGGTTATAACTATAAAGAACAGCAAAGTTGCGGACATCAGGGTCAACGAAAACCCTGTTCCGGTTGAAACAATAGAATGGTAGGTGCTGTATGAAAAAAGCACTTTTCACAGACACCCTGAGACGAATATGGAAAACCCGCGGACGCTTCTTTGCAATCATGGCCATCATAGCGATAGGATGCGGCTTTTTTGCCGGAGTAAAGGTAACGAGCCCGGATATGAAAAACACCGCGGAACAGTACTACAGAGACAAAAACCTCATGGACATAAGACTCGTGTCCACCTTCGGCTTTACCTCTGACGAAATAAAGGCCATAGCTGAAGCGGACAGCGAAATAGACGGTATCTGCGGAGGCTACTCTGCCGACATGTTTATAAAAATGGACGACGGAACAAGTCCGATAGCCAGAGTCTACTCGGTAAACACGGAAAATATCACAACTGACTCCCCTGACTATATAAGTCACTTCACGCTTCTTGAAGGACGCATGCCGGAGAGAGCTGACGAGTGCCTCATAGAAGCCGACACACCGGGAGTTTACCATACAGGAGATACCATAACCCTCATGTCAGGCGACAGCGAAACAGCCACCGGAGATATTCTTGCGAATGATACATTCACCATCACAGGAAAGGTCTCATGGGTAAAGTACGTCGACTTCGAGAGAGGAACCACAACCATAGGAAACGGCAGTGTCGGAAGCTACCTTGTAATCCCTGACGAAGCCTTCTCATACGAGTACTACACCGACATATACATGACCCTGAAGCCTGCCCGGGAACTTTACTCCTTCGGAGACGAATACCAGGACTACATCGATGAAAAATGCGACAGTCTTGAAACCCTCTGCAGTGAAATACACCGTGCCAGACTTGATGACATCCGCACTGAGATTTCAGATGCCGAGCAGGAGCTTGCCGACGGCGAGAAGGAATACAGCGACGGTGTAAAGGAATTTGACACAAAAATAGCCGATGCCGAACAGGAAATTGCCGATGCGGAACAGGAAATCGCTGACGCTGAAAAGAAGCTTGCCGACGGTGAAAAGGAAATCGCCGACGCAGAGAAAAAGCTTGCTGACGGCGAAAAGGAATACAGCGACGGTGTCGAAAAGTTCAGAACAGAAACCGGAAAAGCCGAAAAAGAGCTTGCTGACGGCGAGAAGGAATACCGTGACGGACTTGATACATTCAACTCGGAGATTAAAAAAGCCGAGGACGATATCAGGGCAGCCGAGCAGAAGATATCCGACAGCGAAAGCCAGCTGAATGCCGGTCAGGCCGAATACAGCGAAGGCCTTGCCGCATACACCGCAGGTGAAGCTGAACTTGAAGCCTGGAAAACAGAGCTTGAAAAGAAGCAGGCCGAGCTTGACTACGCTGCCTCACAGCTTCCGGAGGAATCACTTCCGATGCTTGATTCAGGCTATGCAGAGCTTAACGCCGCAAAGCTTCTTCTTGAACAGTCACGTGCAAAGCTTGATGCGTCACTTGCTGAGCTTGAAGCTGCCGGAGCAGTCCTTGAAGCCGGCCGGACAGAGCTTGAAAACGGCAGGGTTCAGCTTGAAAGCGGAAAGCGCGAACTTGAATCAAAAAAATCAGAAGGCATGACCAGACTTGAGGATGCCAGAATAAAAATAGAAAACGGCCGCAGGGAACTTGAAAAACAGAAGGCCGAAAGCATGAAAAGGCTCGATGAGGCAAAGGCCGAAATCGAAAAGGGACGCAAGGAGCTTGAAGACGGCAAAAAGGAACTCGAGGACGGAAGAAAAGAACTTGAGGACGGCATAAAGGAGCTTGAGGACGGGAAGAAGGAACTCGAGGAAAAAAGAGCCGACGGACTTAAGGAGCTTGCAGATGCCAGACAGGAAATCGAAGACGGAAGAACCGAGCTTAACGATGCAAAGTCAGACTTTGACGAGCTCTGTGAAAACCTTAAGTGGTACGTGTTTGACAGAAACTCAAACACCGGCTACTCCTCATTCGGCGAGGACGCAGACAGAGTTGACTCCATCGCAAGAATCTTCCCTGTTTTCTTCATCCTTGTTGCAGCACTTGTGTGCCTCAACACCATGACAAGAATGGTTGAGGAGCAGAGAACCGAAATAGGTACTCTCAAAGCCCTCGGCTACAGCAACGGAACGATAGTTTTACAGTTCCTCATATATTCAGCAGCAGCAAGTATCGTGGGTTCAGCTGCAGGTATGCTCATAGGCTTCAACCTGTTCCCCCGCGTAATATTCCAGGCATACACACTTATGTACGACTACCCGCCTGTAATATGCTCGTTCCGCTGGGACTACGCAGCAGGCTGTGTTGCAGTTTCCCTTCTCTGTACATGTGCCGCATCAGGATGGGCATGCATGAAGGAGCTCTCCGGCCAGCCGGCACAGCTTATGAGACCAAAGCCGCCTAAGAACGGAAAACGCGTACTTCTTGAACGCATCCCGTTTATCTGGAAGCGCCTCAGCTTCAACGCAGCAGTCACAGTAAGAAATATATCACGCTACAGGAGCCGTGTCCTCATGACAGTAATCGGCATAGGCGGATGTACGGCACTTATGCTCACCGGCTTCGGTCTGAGAAACGCGATATCAGTAATAGTTGACCTTCAGTTCGGCGGGATAATAAAATATGACGCAGTCTGCGCTTTTGACGCAGAGGATGACGAATATGAAACGCTCCATGAAAACATCTGCGCCATTGACGAAGCCGAAGATGTTATGTTCAGCATTCAGAAGAGCATCACCGTAAGACATTCAGGAAAAATCCGTGAAGCATATGCGATAGTACCGGAGAGACCTGAAGACACCGGAAACTTCATTTCACTCAGAAGAAGACTCAGAAGAAATGCAGTCCATACAGAGGATGACATATTCACACTGAACGACAGCGGCGTTATCATCAACGAAAAGCTTGCAAAGCTCCTTAATATCTCCGCCGGGGACGAAATAGGCTTTGAGGGCTCAGACAGAACCGTAATCGTGTCTGCCGTTACCGAAAACTACTCTCAGAACTACGTTTACTTTACTCCTGAGCTCTACACTCAGGTTTTCGGTGAGCCTGAGTACAATGTTTTCTGGATTAACTTCGCTGAAAATGCAGACGAGAACAGGATATCATCGGAAATTCTTGAAAACAGCCAGGTGCTTGCCGTGAACTTCATGTCAAACGCAGGCAAATCCTTCAGAGACCTTATTAAGAGCCTCAACGCCATAGTATACGCGATTATCGGTTCATCCGGCGCCCTCGCGTTCGTGGTTCTCTATAACCTGTCAAACCTGAATATCTCCGAACGAATGAGAGAGCTTGCAACTATAAAGGTTCTCGGCTTCTACGACGGAGAGGTTGCAGCATACATATACCGTGAAAACACGGTTTCAGCACTGCTCGGAATGGCCGCAGGACTGTTCGGGGGAATTTTCCTCTGTAACTTTGTCGTTAAGACAGCAGAGGTCGACGTGGTAATGTTCTACCCGGATATCCCGCCGCTCTGCTTCCTCTGTGCCGCAGTTCTCACCCTTGTTTTCACACTGTTTGTAAATGCAATGCTTTACTTCAGGCTTAAAAACATTGATATGGCAGGCTCCATGAAGGCAATCGAATAACCCGTACAGCGACAGATGCGCTCAAAATGAGCAGCATCTGTCTTTTTTTGTGTCTTCAGAACTTGTAATCATCATTGTTGTTATGATATAATATTTGTACGCAAAAGTCAGCCTAAGAACAGCCTGCTGACTTTCAGTCAAATCAGGGAACAGATTCTACTGTACCGGAACAAACAAAGGAGAAAATGTGAAAAAAAGAATAATTTCATTTGTCATGGCACTGTCGGTTGCTGCATCCGCGGTTTCCTGCGGCTACGGAAGTTACGGAAACAGCTTTGACGGTGATATCAGCCTTTCCAGACCGGCAAAGCTTAAGCGTCCTGATCCGAAGTATCTCACGTACGCTGACATGACCCCGGAGGAAATCGCCGCATCACTTACAACCGACCAGAAAGCTGCCCAGATGGTTCAGCCGGCCGTTTACAGAGTATCGGAAAAGGAAATGAGAAACCACGACTACGGAAGCATCCTGTCAAAGGAAATTGCAGTAAACTTCAGACAGTGGCAGAGCATCGTGGGTTCATATCAGAAGGCTGCAGTCCGCTCCGAAGCAGGAATCCCGTACATATACGGACAGGATGATGTCCACGGAGTAAACTACTGCACAAATACGGTCATATTTCCCCACAACATCGGCCTTGGTGCCGCAAACGACCCTGAGCTTATGTACGAAGCCGGCAGAATTACAGCTGACGAGGCAAAGCTCTGCCATATGCTCTGGAACTTTGCGCCGTGCGTTGCACAGTCAGTGGATCCGCGCTGGGGAAGAACATACGAAAGCTACGGCTCTGACCTCGGTATTATAACAGAGCTCAGCACTGCCTACACCCGCGGTCTTGTGGACAACGGTGTTGTTGCCTGTGCAAAGCATTTTTTTGGTGACGGAAACGTAAGCTTCGGAACAGGTGAACAGTCTGAGGTCGAGCGAATAATAGACAGAGGCGACTCACGTCTTACGGATAAGGAGATATCCGAGCTTCTTGCTGTTTACCAGGCACAGATTGATGCAGGTGTTCAGACAATAATGGTAAGTCACAGCTCACTCAACGGCGTGAAGATGCATGAAAACGCGGAATACATTCAGATGCTGAAAAACGAAATGGGCTTTGAGGGCTTCATCGTAAGTGACTGGGACTCAGTTCAGAACACCTCGCCGCCGACATACAGGGAACAGGTAATAACCGCGGTAAACGCAGGCATAGACATGCTTATGGAGGTTTCATCCTTTGAAACAGCAAGACAGATAATAGCCGAAGCTGTAAACAGCGGAGAAATATCCGAAGAACGCATCAATGATGCAGTCACAAGAATTATCAGAGTCAAGAAGAACGCAGGCCTGTTTGACGACCCTATGCTCGAAAACATAAAAACCGGCGTTTCTGAAACAGGAACGGCTGAATACAGAGCCGTTGCCGAGAAGCTTGCCGAGGAAAGTCTTGTCCTCGTCAAAAACGAAAACAGCATACTTCCTCTGAAAAAGGGAACCACAGTTTACATCACCGGACCTGCCGCAAACAACCCGCAGGTTCAGTGCGGAGGCTGGACACTTGACTGGAACAAAAGTCCTGATAAAAATATTCCGGGCGTAACAACAATACTTGACGGATTCATGGACCGTGCGGAAAAGTTCGGTATAACCGTCATAACCGATGAAAGGGAAGCTGACAGGGCCGACGTTACCCTGCTTTGTCTCGGTGAAAATTCATACGCGGAATGGAACGGCGACACAGAGGACATGGACCTGTGCGGCTACACCGGAATTTCCTCAAACGAAATGGACATGACCCGTGCCAGACGTACAGGAAAACCGGTCATCGCATGCATAGTTGCCGGACGAGAGGTTATAGTAAAGGACTACGTGGATGAATGGGACGGCATGGTAATGTGCTGGCTTCCGGGTTCCGAAGGTCAGGCCGTTGCAGACGTGCTCTGCGGAGAAAGCGACTTCAGGGGAAAGCTTCCGTCACCGTGGTACAGCTCAACTGACCAGATCGGAACTGACCGGTGCTGGCTTGAAAAGGGCTACGGCCTCACATACGCACCGGAAAATAAAAGCGAAAAACAGCAGAACAGTACAGAAGCAGAGGAGGAAACATGAAAAAAACAGCAGCACTTGCAGCCTCACTTTGTCTTTTGCTCAGCAGCTGCTCAGGCAGTGCACTGAATCAGAACGGAACAACAGACAGCGAAGCCTGTAACCCGGGCGTTATAATGCAGACAAGCGAAGGCTTCTACATAAACGATGATTATTTCGGCATCTGGGAAGCCGGCGAAACCGATGAAACAGAAGAGTCCGAAGCAGTACACCAGAACGAGGACGGTGACTTCACACCGTTAACCAGACTTCATCTCTGGTACTACGACAGGGAAACAAAACAGACATCCATGCTCTGCAACCGTCTCGGATGTCCCCACGACGGAAGGGACACATGTCCGGCCACATACCGCAGCCTCATCACAGGTTCGGTAAAATTCTACGAGGGTTCAGTATACTTCACCGCTGCGGAAAAACGAGGAAACCGCGTGGATGTGTCACTTTACCGAGCTGCCGGAGACGGCTCGGCACTTGACAGAGTCTGCACGCTTATGAGTATAAAAGCCGGACAGGATGATAACTACTGGCTTAACAGAACCCATCTTGTAATACACCGCGGATATGCATTCTCCTCATTTGACCTGACAGCAGGAAATGATGAATTCAACGGATATGCAGGCGGCAGATTTGTAAAAACCGACCTGAGAACCGGAAAAAATGAGATTATCACTGAGTACAGTGACTACTGGGAGGAAAGGCCGCACAGAATCATAGCCTGTGATGACTATATCTTCTACTCACGCAAAAACAACATCAATCACACTGAACATCTCCGCATGAACATACACGACAATTCATATGACGTACTGCCGGTTGAATATGCAGATGACATGTACATAGCAGCAGCTGACCATGATACCGTATACTATGAGGCTCTGCTCGGAAAAGCCGTCGGCACCGTCACCGGATACAATGCAGTCACCATGGAAAAGGAACCGGGCTCCGTAAAGGACACAAATCAGTACGGAATCGCGGCATACGATGACAAACTTATGCTGCTTTCCGGTAATACGCTTTCGGTTTACGAAAACGGCGAACTGATTCTTTCAACCGAGGATATACCTCTGAAGGAAGCCAGAGGCAGCATATGGTACAGAATCAGCGTATCGGACGGAAAGCTGTACTTTACAGCTGTATCTGTAAAATACACCGGTTACTGGTCCTGCCCTGTAAGCGAGCTTGCCGCCGGAAACATAAACTGGACCTGCGAATTTGACACTGACAGCTCCGATGCACCATGTGAAGTGCAGAATTTCTGCTATACGAGGTAATAACAAAATGCTTGAAATAAAAAATCTTATAAAAAAATACGGCACACACACTGCCATAAACGACCTGAGCATAACACTTGACAAGGGTGTTTACGGCATTCTCGGTGCAAACGGCGCCGGAAAATCAACATTTCTCAACCTTATAACTGACAACGTTGAACGCACGTCAGGCGAAATACTCTACAACGGTACCGATATCCGCTCACTCGGCGCAAAATTCCGCAAAAAAGTCGGATACACGCCTCAGCTTCAGGGAATGTACGAGGATATGTCCGCAGGACAGTTCATGCGATACATAGGCTCCCTCAAGGGAATGAAGCACAGTGAATGCAGAAAGCAGACCGTATCCCTGCTGGACCTCGTGGGACTTGGCAGGGTAAGCCACAAAAAACTCGGCTCCTACTCAGGCGGTATGCGCCAGAGAGTACTTCTTGCCGCTGCAATGCTCGACGACCCTGAGATACTGATACTCGACGAGCCTACCGCAGGTCTTGACCCTGAGGAGAGAATCAGGCTCAGAAACCATATCGCAGAGCTGGCCGGAGACAGAACCGTTCTCCTTGCCACTCATGTTGTAGATGACATAGAGTGCATCGCGGACAGGGTTATACTTATGAAAAAGGGCACCCTGCTCAGATTTGACACTCCTTCAGCACTCATGGACGAAATCTCAGGAAACGTAGGCGAATTTCACGGGACCTTCGAAGAGGTAACGGCTCTTCGTGAAAAATACGGCAAGGGTCAGACCATAAGAAGAAGGGACGGCTATATTTTCAGAGCAGCGGAAAAGGAGCTTCCTGAAAACTTTGAACGTGTAAATGACATAACTCTTGAGGACGTGTACCTCTTCTATGCGGAGGGCCGCTCATGAGTGAGTTTCAGAGACTTTACGGAAAGAAAACCCTTGTTTTTCTGCTTATACTTATGCTGCTTAACGCGGCGCTGTTTATATTTTCCGGCAGTCCGGACAGCGAAATAACTCCGGTCGGCGAAAGCTACCGTGAATATGCAGACAGCTACGACGACTACGTTTACTCCGTGTATGACAACAGCGACAGGCTGACATCAATAGGCATCTTCAGAAATCCGTTTGTTTACGGCAGCATAGCCGGAACAGCTGACTCATGGTACGAACTGAGCAGCATACAGATAAACGAAGCCGACAACAGAGGAATTGTCTGGTTCATAACCTACAGACTCACAGACTGCTTTATCCTTCTGTTCCTCGCGATGCAGACCGTATCAATGCTGAGCGAACGCAAAAAGGGTCTGGCATATATGATACGAAGCACCGCGCACGGAAGGGCACGGCTCTATGTCACAAGAGTGCTTATCCTTCTGTTTTCATCCGTCGCTGCGGCAGTGCTCTTCTACGGAGGCAATCTGCTTGTCATGACAGCAAGGTTCGGCAGTGCTGATATGTCAGCGGAAATTCAGTCACTTCCTGAATTTATAATGTGTCCGTACAGAATGTCCGTGGGCACCTTCATAGTAGTAATGACAGCCGCAAAGGCTGCAGCTGCGTTTACCGTCGCCCTTGCCTTCTTCGTGCTTATCAGCATTGCCGGCACCGGAATGGCATGCGCAGTCACTGCACTTGCCGCAGCAGGCGAATATATGCTGTACACCGGTACTCCTGCAGTTTCATCGAAGGCATATCTGAGATATATTAATATCTTCTCCGCCTTAAAGCCTGACTGCTTCTTTACCGAAGGCGGAATAGTAAATATCTCGGGGCAGGCTGTTCCGGTTTACGAAACCACCGCTGTAATGCTTGCCGTCTGCTCGCTGGTATTCTTTGCTGCCGGACTCTTCATACACGGCAGAAGGTATGTAAAGGAAACCGACATCTTCGGCATGATTTACGACAGACTGAGTGTGTACTTCGAAAAGGCTGCGCTTCAGAGAACCATGGCCGGATGGGAAATGTACAAGCTTCTGATAAGACAGCGCGGTATAATTTTTATCGCCGGAGCACTGATTCTGTCAGCAGCTGCTGCCGAAGGATCCGGCTATGTATACAAAACAGACTACCGTGAGTTTGCGTACTATGACAAGTACAGCGGTCCGGTAACGGAAGAATCATATCAGGCCGCAGTTCATGAACTGGAAACACTGAATAAACAGACTGAGCTTAATACGAAGCGATACACGGATGCAATGAAAAAAATGTATTCAGCTTCAAATGAATTTATTATAATGACCGCGTACGGTCATGCAGAAAACTTCCGGAAGGAAGCGACGGCACTGAGTGCTGTCACCGGTGACATGGAAAAGCTGCTCGGATACAGCAGACGAACAGGAAAGACAGCCGACCTTATAAGACCGTATTCATATGAGCTGCTTCTTTCAAGAGACAAGGGCTCAAGGGACAGTGCATCACTTTTCATACTCATCGGCATAATCGGCACTGTATCAGGTATATTTGCCTTTGACAGACAGAGCAATATGAAGAGTACTGTAAGATCATCGTTCCGGGGACGCACTCCGAACCGTCTGGCACGTATCATCCCGGTATGCATAATCTGCGCTGCAGTGTGCGTTGCCGTACATCTGGTTCAGTTCGTTCAGATAAACAGCCAGTTCGGCTTCGTCAATACTGATTCACCGGTACAGAGTATTCCGTTCCTCAGCGAATTTGCCGCTGACCTTACCATACGCCAGTATCTGATTCTGCTGTTTGCAGCAAGGGCAGCAGCTGCTGCAGCTGTATGTCTTGTATGCTGCGCTGTCAGCAGATACAGCCCTGACACAACAACTGCCATGGGAATATCTCTTTTCATCCTCATAACCCCGTCTGTTGCCGCTGTATTCATCCCGCAGCTTAACATCATAAACGCCGTATACCTTCTCGGCGGCGGCGGACTCTGATTCAGCACTGATATTCATAAAAAAACGGTATGCACACCGCCTGACGCGGAATGCATACCGTTTTTGTTTCATTTATTACAAAACCACTGATTTATGAATAAATCAGTGCAGGAGTACGGGGAAAACCCATTAATCCTGCTTCTGAAAAAATCCGCCTGTGCCGGATTTTTTTCGGTTTAATCAACACGCCTCAGTACACTACCCTGTTCTTGCCGCTCTTCTTTCCTTCGTAGAGCTTTGCATCTGCAAGTGAAATCCAGTTATCGATATTAAGTCCTTCACTGTATTTCTCAGTGCCCGTGGTAACAGTAACGTTAAGCGTACTGTCCTCAAAGTGAAGCTCAGTCGAGGCTATCTTCTGACGGAGAGTTTCAAGCACCGTGTTCTCCTCTTCCCCTGAATCAGCGAGTATTATGAACTCCTCACCGCCCCAGCGGCATACCGAGCATCTGCTGCAGACCTCGCTTATTGTTTCAGCAACGCTCTTAAGAACGTAGTCACCGCAGTTGTGACCGTATACGTCATTTACCTTCTTGAAGTTATCTATATCGATAATTGCTATCCAGTATTTTCTCAGTCTCTCCTTACTCAGTCCTGATGAAAAGTTCAGGAAGTAGTGTCTGTTGTGAAGACCTGTAAGCTTGTCATAGAGAGCAAGGCGCTCCAGCTCACTCTCGCCCCTTATTATGGCGTTCATATAGACGCCCATGAAGAGCACAAGCAGTGAGAAAACAGTTACCGAATTGTACACAAACATAACAAACTCCCCTGCTTCCGGAAGACAGGTAACTGAACCGCTGGTTTTTACATAATAGTAGCAGATAAAATAGACTATCACCGTAAGGATGGAAAATCCGACAGGAAGAATCATCTTTCTCTCAAACTCAGTCCTGGCTCCGTATGAACCGGTCTTTACCTCTATATAGTGGAGATAAAAGGCCACAACTATCATCGAAAAGCTGTACAGGCTGAATCCGCTGCCATACCCCAGCAGAACTGTTCCGACCGCCATAATCTCAAGGCAGATAAAATACGTTACAAAAAGCCATTTTGAATAATTGTCCTTATGAAGAAACACGTAGCCGCTAAGCGACAGCACAAGATTAAGCGCTACAAAGGGCAGAATCTGCCTTATCCTGAACCAGCTGAAAAATATCAGAAAAAACACTTCCGTGAAAATCATAAAATGATTAAACAGCATCGAAAGGTCCTTCACCATTTTTTTCAGATATGAATCCGTTACCAATCCCGTATCCCCCTTTATCATACAGTCTGAAAACATATATTACTATAATTATAATATATTTTTTTGAATAATTCAATATACAATTTCAACTATTTTCTTTAAAATAAATAAAAAAAACGTAAATTCACATTATTATATTTACTTTTTGACCAAATCGTGATATAATACAATTATGCAGCTGCATCTTTTTGTCCGAAACTGCGGACAGCTGCGTGAAAGGGATTATTAAAACCTGCACGGGGAAGTGAGTATTATGATTTCATCAGTATTTAATGATAAACGAACGTACCGGAAAAACAGAGCGTCAGTCAGTGTTCTTGTTATGTCCTTTATATGCTTTGTACTTCTTGGGTTCATAGTATACAGAAACACAAAGGCAATAATTGTGGACAAGTACCGGGAAAATTCAATGGACTTCGCAGCAGTTGCTGCCCGGGAGATTGACGGGGATGTTTTTGACGGAATAACCTCCGAAGAAGACGAATCCTGGAGCGAAATACGCAGTGTTCTCTTCCGGTACACAGCTTCGTCCCGGGTAAAGTATGTCTACTCTATGAAAATGGACGGTGACAAACTTGTGTTCGTAGTGGATGCAGACCCTGATCCGGAAAGTTATGCACATTTCGGAGAGGAATACGAGCTTATCGACGACATGAAACCTGCGCTTGAGGGAAAGATATGCTGCGACAGCAAAAAAACAGCCGACCGCTGGGGCAGTTATTTCAGTGCATATGCACCTGTTTTCAGGTCTGACGGAACAGTGGCCGGGTTTGTCGGTGTGGATACAAATCTGTCGGATATAAACAGAGAGCTTAATGTGATAATACTTCAGATTATCATCCAGACAGCCGTTTTCTTTGCGCTCTGCGTAATTATATTTACAAACTTCTGGTCTGCATTTACAAAGCGGGATATGCTGACCGGAATCATGAACTACGACAGTCTTGTTGAACAGGGCTGCTCCCTGAAGAAGAAAAATACTCTTTCAGAATACACTGCCGTTCAGGTTAATATAAGGAACTTCAAGTACATCAATTCCAAAATGGGCACCAACTACGGTGATATTCTTCTGCAGCAGTATGCAGGCATTCTGAGCAGGTACACTGAGCAGAACGGATACTGTGCACGTACCGGAAGTGATAATTTTATCATACTTATAAAAAAAGGCCTTGAGGACGACCTTATCGAAAAGCTCTCCGAAACCTGGATAGATTTTTCCGGATACGGAGTAAATGAAACACTTCAGGTGCTTATCAGGGCAGGTATATATGAGATATCTGAGGAGGACAGCATTCAGGATGCGATAAACTGCACATCCGTTGCACTCAAGAGCGCCCGTGCCTCAAACAGACAGCATATAGTCAGATTCGAAAAATCGATGCTCGATTCAGTTGTAAACAACAACAGCATCATATCAGACTTCAGACGCGCTCTCGATGAAGGAGAGTTTAAGGTATACTACCAGCCGAAGGTAAATATCGACACAGGTGACCTGTGCGGCGCTGAGGCCCTTATCAGATGGGAAAAGGACGGAAAAATAATACCTCCTATGGATTTTATACCGGTGCTTGAAACCGAGGGTCTGATAACTGACGCTGACTTCTTCGTATTTGAAACAGTGTGCAGAAACATATGCGACTGGGAGGAGAGAGGAATAAAGCCGGTTACTGTATCGTCCAATTTCTCGAAAATTCACCTTTCCAATCCGAACTTCGCCGACAACGTACTCACCATAGTAAACAGGTTCGGCATAAAGCCTGAGCTTCTTGAGATTGAGCTCACGGAGTCATCCGGATACAGCGACTATGACGCCCTTACCGAATTTGTAAGCAGGATGAACAAGGCAAATATCCACACCTCCATCGATGACTTCGGTACAGGATACTCATCACTGTCCATGCTCAAGGACATCAGTGTTGACGTTGTGAAGATAGACAAGTCATTCCTCGGAAAATCCGATGAGAACGACATTCATCAGGAGAAGATGCTCGGAAACGTAATCAGAATGATCAACGACCTGGACAGAACGGTTATCTGCGAGGGTATCGAAGACAGGGAGCAGATTGACTTCCTCAGGAACGCTGACTGCAGCGTTGTTCAGGGATTCTTCTTCGACAGACCGCTTCCTCATGACGAATTTGAAAAACGACTTGTTTCTCCTCACTATGACAAATAATAAACAGCATTAAATCAAAACAACCGGCAGCATTCCGATACGCTGCCGGTTGTTTTTGATTTAAAACTCTGTAATGCTGTTAAAAGCAGAGATAATTCGAAGAACTGCCTTCGTTCAGCAGGAGACCGAACTCCCGCTGAACGGGAGAACAGACCCCGCCTATAGAGGCGGGGTCTGTTCTCTGTGTTATTATACATTCATAATATCAAGATCAGTTATGCTTACCGGAACCGGTGCGCCCTGCATGTTCATGTTCATTATGTTCTTAAGTGCCGGAAGAACCGAGAGATTTACACTGCTCTTTCTGCAGGCTGCCACAGCGAAAACTGATATATTCACTTTGGCAGCGCCAACATCAAACGGTATTGCAAATCCGGCAAGTGACCTGTTCACGCTGTTCAGAAATGCACTGTATCCCATTGCCCCTCTCGGCAGCTTCTGTACTGCGACAAACTCATCCGAACCGGTCCTGTACACTTCAGCCTCAGGAAAATGCTTGTTAAGGAGCTTGGCAACGGAAACCAGAATCATGTCGCCGGCCTCTTCTCCGTAGACGATATTTACCGAGCTGAAGTTTCTTATATTGAACATCGCAAAATAATATGCTGAATCCTGAGGAACAGTAATCTTTCCGTCCTCAAAGTCATTCGCAAATGAAACCCTGTTCTTTACATCCGTAAGGAAGTCGTAGTAAACAGCATTTGCAAGTGATTCCTTTGTCTTAACCTGCTTCTCGACTGCATCCGAAAGGTCTGCAGCAGTCTCCTCGTGCCTCTTGTTGAGCACGTTGAAGAGAACTATGAGAATAAAGCAGAACACGCAGAAAACAACGAGGTATATTTTCATGCTCCGGGTCAGATTGTAAATCTCGGACTCTGTATCATCAATCATAAAAATCCAGCCGCGCTCGGCTATGTACGAATACACCGAAACATAGTTTCTGCCTTCAACGGAGTAGGTAAACTTGCCTGTTCTGTCCTCAGTTACTCCCCTGAGGCTGTCACAGAGTGCCCTGAGCTCTGCCACATCGGTTTCAGCAGTGATTTTATTTACATCCCTGTTGAAAATATATCTTCTGTCAGAAGTATTTATCATTGTGTAGAAGGAGTTTTTCATATTGCTTCTGCCGGGACTGTCAAGCACGCTTACAAGTCCCTCTGTGTAGACACCTATACCGACCAGTCCTGCAGGCTCTCCTGCCTGGTTGTAAACAGCCTTGTACATCGATACTATCTGTCTTCCTGATGCAGGAGATGAAATAATACCTGTATCGTACACTCCGTCGCCTGCACTGATCAGTGCTTCCTGCAGCTGCTTAAGAGGCTTGCCTGTACGTGTTGTAAGACCTGCTGTCTGTTTCTGGGTATGTGCAAGAACGTGGGTGTTCCATTCACTGACGTATATTCCCTCGAGGTTCGGAATCTCCTTTGAGAACTCCTCGGTATACTTCTGTGCAGCCTCTGTCGCTGCATTATCCTTAGGATTGCTGACAGCATTTATTATCTCGCCGGAGTGGCTGTATTCCCTGAGAGTTCTCTCAACCTCATCCACATAACTGAGAATTATCCTGCTTCGCTCATCAGCAATGGTGGTCATATAGTCGTCAGAGCTCTGCGTTGTCTTCATGCTGATCAGCTGTGTAATGCCTATTGAAAGGCTGAACATCAGTATAAGCTGGACAAGCAGCATAATATTCAGTGCGGAAAATCTTCGGTTTCCGTTTGATAACTTTTTCATACTTCCCGTTCTCCCTGTAATCATTCTTCATCGCTGAAAAGTGTGCTGAGCTTGCTCTTGAGCAGATTGTTAACTCCGTTCTGACTCATCCGTGCTGCTGATACCCCTGCCTTCTGACCGGTCAGCGGCGGCAGATTGTTTACAGGATTCTGAACAGACCTCTGAGGCGGCATCTGAACTGAACGCCGTACCGGAGGCATTACGGAACGCTGATTCATATTTCCCGGATATACAAGCGAACTGTCAACCGGCTTCGGATATGCAAGCTGGTTAGGAGGTGCGGCATTCATTGCCGGACCGAACCCGCCGTTTGGATTGATATAAAGTGATGCCCCCCTGCTTATTTCCGGAATGGTGGTATATACACTGTATCCGCCTCCGGCTACCCTTGTGTTTGAATACTCGATCCCCGCAGAGTATCTTCCCACCTCCGTAACCGGAATATTTCCGTTCGGTGTGATGACAAGGGTATTGACATTTTCAGGACTGAGCGCCAGAATATGAGCTATGCATCCGTTGCACGGAAGCAGAGGTGTGCCGGAGCATGAATTGTAAACGGTTATAGCCTTTATAACATTCTGTCCATCTGCCTGCATTTTTCTGATTGCAGTTATTTCGGCGTGAATGTTTTCCTTGACGTCATCTCTTGTAATATACTCGTTTGACGCAGAATAAATATTACCGTTTCCGGCACATATTACACATACAGTATCGCCGACAACAGGGTTATGCCTCTTGTCATATCTTTTTCTTATAAAATCAAGTGCCGTGTCAATCATAAAACGGTAATTCATCGTCCCCATCACTCCTTTCAGTCAGATACTGTGATTCTGAGTTCACTAATATGCAAAAATTCTTAGTAAAATGAATAAATAATATGTTATAGTATACATTTAGATTCACAAAAAACGCACACATTTTGACATATATATTATAACATAGTGATTTTTATATAGCAATATACGGATTACAAAAAAATTAATAAAAAAAATTGATTATTTCGCTGTCGTATGCTATAATTATTCTGATAATGCGGTATTCAGAGATTTCTGCATAGCGCAGCAGGAGGATTATCAGCGGATTCTTCCGCATAATCATAAAGCAGATGGTTTTTATCTGCTGAAAATATATTTTTAACTGGAGGAAATCAACAATGTCAATGTATATCACATGTCTCGATCTCGAAGGTGTACTCGTTCCTGAAATCTGGATTGCTTTTGCTGAAGCATCAGGTATCCCTGAACTCAGAAGAACAACACGTGAAGAGCCTGACTACGATAAGCTCATGAAATACAGAATCGCTATTCTTAAGGAACACGGTCTCGGCCTTAAGGAAATCCAGGAAACAATCGCAAAGATTGACCCTATGCCGGGCGCAAAGGAATTTCTTGACGAACTCCGTTCAGTAAGCCAGGTTATCATCATCAGCGATACTTTCTCACAGTTTGCAGGCCCTCTCATGAAGAAGCTCGGTCTCCCTACTATCTTCTGCAACACACTCGAGGTTGCTGAAAACGGCGAAATCACAGGCTTTAAGATGAGATGCGAACAGTCAAAGCTCACAACTGTAAAGGCACTTCAGTCTATCGGCTACGAAACAATCGCAAGCGGCGACAGCCACAACGACCTCGGCATGATCAGAGCAAGCAAGGCTGGCTTCCTCTTTAAGAGTCCTGACAGCATCAAGGCAGAAAACCCTGATCTCCCTGCATATGAAACATATGACGAGCTCATGGCTGCCATTAAGAAGGCTATGGACTGATAAACACGGATTTACAGAAACCGCAATAAATAATCAGAGGCTGCACCTGCCGGTGCAGCCTTTTCTGTTTTTCAGAGCTCTGTGCGTTATATTCCGTCAAAAAACGAGAAAACCTCATCTGCTGTAATTATCTCCGTACTGCCGGAAACCACACCGGCCGGAGCGCAGAGCGTAACCGTGTACCCGCCGGGAACCTCAAAGGAATCAAACACGCATCCGGTTGAATCATCAAGCACGCTGAAGGTATCAAGGCCTTCGGAAAGTCCGGTTCCGAGATATTTCACATAGGCCTCCTTGGCCGTCCACACCCGTACAAAGGACTCCCTGCGTTCAGAGTCACCGTAGATGCTCCTGTACTCCTCCTCTGTAAAAAAGCGCTTTGCAAGCTTTTCGCTTCCCCTGCTGCTGTTTTCGATATCGACTCCCACAGGACTGCTTCCGCAGGCAAATGCAATATACTCCCCTGCATGTGAAAACGAGAAGCAGAAGTCGTCCCTGCCGCGGAGGAAGGGCTTTCCGTGCTCACCGTAGTCAAAAAATATCTCATCATTCCTCATGCCGGTGCACTTTGCAGCCTGCATCCGGACTGTGAGCTCAGCGATAACCGAGGTTATACGGTCCCGCTCAGAACGCATGCGTTCAGTACGTGCCCTGCGCTCATCCGAAATATACTTCAGATATTTTCCGCAGTACCCGTCAAAGTCCCTGCTGATATCAGCTCTGACAACGATAATGTTCAGTGCGTCCGCCCCCCGTCCTGTATTGTTCGAAATAACCAATTTATATTTTATCACAGCCTCTATTCTATGTCAATTAACTCTTGTCTGGATGGTATTAATATGTTACAATAAATTGAATGAAAAAAACAGAGACAGGAGTTAAAAAATGAAACGAATTTTTGATATATCAAAGGCTGAAATACATGCGCGCAATCTGATATGCGCTCTTATGGTTATAATTGCGGGATTCCTGCTCTGCGAGAGCTTTATGCATACAATGGTCCTCACAAACACAAAGGAAATGTTCGAGGAAATCTCATACCACCACGACAATTTCATTTTCAGTGGCATATACGTCATCGCTGTGTTCTCACTTCTGACCGTTTTTCTGCCGAAGCTTGAGAAACTGCCTGTTAAGGTTTACGGAATCATACTCACCGTTCTGACACTCGTAATGGGCATATGGTGGGTTCTGTCATCACAGGCTTCACCTACTGCCGACCAGTATCAGGTATCACATGCAGCATGGAAGGCTGCCCACAACGACTACAGCTTCATGACTGACCAGTACTTCAGCAGCTGCCCGTACCAGCTCGGCATGGTTCTCTTCTACGAAGTCCAGATACGCCTCTTCGGGAAGCTCACTGACACGGTTATCTACACACAGATAATAAACGTCTTCTACCTCGCTGCAGCGTACATCACACTGATTATTATTCTCGGAAAGCTTTTCAGAAGCAGACGTGTCCAGATTATCGCAGCCATTACAATGATGTCTGCAGTTCAGCCGCTGCTCTACACCACATTTGTATATGCAATCATCCCTGGTATAGCAAACGTTCTCCTTGCTCTTCTTTTCGAAATAAAATACTTTGAAACAGAGAACAGAAAAAAATACATCTGGGCTGCCCTGTCAGCATTTTTCATGACCTTCTCAATCATGGTGAAGACAAACAACTATATCGCGCTTATCGCCCTCATGGGTATAGCAGCAGTAAAGTTTATTAACAGGCGCAGAATCTCAGACGCAGTCTATATAGCTGTAACTCTCGTTCTCTCACTTAACGTTCTCTCAGGTGTCTCATCACTTTACGAGCACAGAAGCGGAGAAAAGCTCACAGACCCTATCCCTATGATATGCTACGTGGCAATGGGACTTGACGACCCTCACGGTTCATACGGCTGCAATGCCAAGGGCTGGTACAGCGCCCACTACACATTCTCAAACTTTGCCTCACGAAACTATGACCCTGAGGCAACTGCAGAATTTGCAAAGGACGGCATCAGAAACTCCGTTGACAAATTTGCATCAGACTACGGATACACAAACGACTTCTTCTACGAAAAGAACACGTCACAGTGGAACGAACCGTCATACGCATGTCTCTGGGTAAACCTTGTTATGAGACGATACAACGAGGTTGAACCGGGAAAACTCTGCAAAGCTGTTCTTAACACAAACGGCGGAAAAAGCCACTCTGACCTTCTTGAATACATGAACATCCACCAGCTCTTCATTTTCCTCGGCACATTTGCAGGCGTGCTGGTATGCTTTAAGAAGAAGGATCTTTTCTGTTCGTCACTCATACTTATAATCCTCGGCGCATTTCTCTACCACATGATTTTCGAAGGCAAATCACAGTATATCATGCCTTACTATATCATCCTCACAGGCTTCTCAGCTGCCGGAACTGACATGCTTGTCACATGGTTCGCTAAGCTGAAGGACAGAATTTTCAGCAGAAATACAGTCACTGAAAAATCTTCAGCAGCTGAAGCAGAAGCAGAATCAAAGGCCTGATTACAATGGAAAAATACATGAAACGAGCCATTGAACTTGCGGAAACTGCAGGTGCAATGGGTGAAATACCGGTCGGCGCAGTTGTCGTAAAGCGTGAGACCGGTGAAATTATTTCAGAAGCATACAACAGACGTGAAACAGACAGGAACGCACTTGCCCACGCCGAGGTTTCGGCCATAGATGAGGCCTGCAGAAAACTCGGCGGCTGGAGACTCATCGGCTGTGACCTCTACGTAACCCTTGAGCCCTGCCCGATGTGCTGCGGGGCAATAATCAATTCCCGCGTGGAGCGTGTCATATACGGCGCGGATGATTACAAGGCCGGCTCTGTACGTTCAGTCCAGAAGATGTTTGATATGCCGTACAACCACAGACCGGAGGTTATCCCCGGAGTAATGGCTGAGGAGTGCGGACAGCTTCTGAGCAGTTTTTTTAAACGCATACGCGGAATCCAGAAATACATAGGAGCAGATATGATTAATTTTGAAAACGAATGGGATGAACTCCTGAAAAGCGAATTTGAACAGGAATACTATCAGACACTCAGAAAGTTTCTTATAAAGGAATACAAAACCCAGACCATTTATCCCGGCATGTATGACATTTACAACGCACTTAAGTACACCTCCTACTCTGACGTAAAGGTGGTAATACTGGGACAGGACCCTTACCACGGTCCAAACCAGGCACACGGTCTGTCATTTTCCGTAAAGCAGGGTGTTGAACCGCCTCCGTCACTGAAAAATATCTTTAAGGAGATAAAGGACGAGCTCGGAACAGACAATACAGGAAAGCACGGCGAGCTCACAAACTGGGCAAAGTCCGGCGTTCTTCTGCTCAACACGGTTCTCACTGTACGTCAGGCTCAGCCTAACAGCCATAAGGGCATGGGATGGGAGAAGTTCACCGACAGCATCATAAGACTTCTGAACGAACGCGAAAAGCCGGTTGTATTCATGCTGTGGGGAAACAACGCAAAGGCCAAGGCCTCGCTTATAAAAAACAGACAGCATCTTGTTCTCACATCAGCACATCCGAGTCCGCTCTCCGCATACAACGGATTTTTCGGATGCGGACACTTTGCAGAAGCAAACAGATTCCTTGCTGAGAACGGCATGGAGCCTGTAAACTGGTCTATAGACTGACGGAGGTAACTATGAGAAAAAAATCCGCAGGCGCAGCAGTATTTGCCGCCGCCTTCATTCTCTCCTCCTGCAGCCTTCCGCCACTTCCGCAGAAAAATACGGATTCCGGAAATGAATCAGCTCCGGAAACTGTATTTACTGAAGAGATAACTGCCGCTGAAACTGAACCGGCACCGGTAACGGATGAAGTTTCCGAAACAGAATCCCCCGCTCCGGCAGAGTCACAGGAACCGGTCCCGGCTGCCGACTGGACGGAAATAAACTACGGAAAAACAATGTACACAGTTGCAGAGTGCACAGGATACAGCATCGCGCTCCCTGACGGAGAAGCGGTGATGATATACGATCCCGGCTATGAGCTCTGGATTACTGCAAGAACCAGCACCGGATACTACCGCACATATGACGGATGCTTTATTCCATGCGAGTTTCTCGACACATATCCGCCTGAAGACGCAGACACATACAGTGCCTCGTGCCGACCGAAAGGAGACGAATAATGATCAGCACCTACTCCGGTACAGACGATATTTTTTCTGACTACGACGCAGAAGAAATCCCTTCAGAGCACAACCCGTTCTGCAACAGTACTGAAAACAGCCAGTATGCCGAATCATACTCAAAGGTTCTCCCGGCTTTTTTCTTCCGCACGGAACGCTGCGGCAGAAAACCGTATTCATATGAAAAGAAGCAGCTCAGACACTACTACAATATGACTGGCATTATTCTCGCGGCCAAGCTCTTCATTGAGATAGCCGCCTGCTTTTTCTTCTATATTCTGATGTTTCTGTGTGCATATTCAGTCAGTCCGTCCATGAGCATGTACTATTCCGCCCTGTCGGACACCACGGTAAAATACGCCTTCAGAATCATTGCGATTACACTCTCAACCGCCTCGGTATTTTTTGCAGGATGCCGTTTTTCATCCTTCCCGCCGCAGAAACTCATGAAAAAATGCGGTCCGGTTAAAACTGCAGACGTCATAATAAGCTTTATGACCGGTATGTTTATCGCAGCACTGCAGAATATAATCACGCTTTCAAACCCGCACCTTAACGGAGAATTCGGATTTGCCGGTGTTCCTCTGAGCAGGGATATACGCATGATTACCGTAGTGGTACTTTACACATGCATTGTTGTTCCTGTTTCAGAAGGACTGATTTTCAGAGGAATAGCTCTCAAAAACTTTTCAAGGGCATCGCAGCGCTTCGGAATACTTGCATCATCATTTTTCTGTGCACTTTCCACCTGCAGCTTTACCGCGATGTTTCCTGCATTTCTTATGTCAGTGCTTCTTTCGAAGATGACGGTAAAATACAACACAGTTATTCCGTCCATACTCATCCATATAACCGTGAACCTGAGCGGAATGATAATCTCGGTATACGGCGCACTTGCGTGGAACTCTGATCTTCTCATTATGAAAATCTGGACTGTAATCACTCTTGTGCTCGGCGGACTCTCGGCATTTGCGATGCTGTTCCGTCATCCCCTTCCGAAAATAAAGCCTGAGCAGCGCAGACGTACACTTCCTGTACTTATGACATCAGTCTTCCCTGTGCTCCTTATTCCGCTTTACATATTAACATCAGTTCTGAAAGTACTGTACTTTATGTACATGCACTGATTCAGCCAGCGAGGTACTGAAATTGAAAAAAAACAAACACACTCAGAGCAGGACTGTTCTCAGCGACAAGGTGTTTATGATCGGTTTTCTGGTCATTTTTGCACTGTGCTTCCTGCCTTTCTTTCTGAAAAAGGTTCCGCATGAAACAAAGGTTATGCCTGAACCTGAAGAAACAATACAGACTGACACTGAAGAAGAACCACCGGGCGAATTCTTCACGGTAGTAAACAGACCAGGACTGAGGCTTCACTATGACGACAGTGCTGTTCCAGAGCTCACTGACGAGATGATAAAGTCACTGGCCGTTGTTCTCTACGACAGAAAAACAAATACTGTCCTGTACAGAAAAAACAGTCAGATGCCTCTGTATCCGGCAAGCACAACAAAAATCCTTACTGCCTGCACTGCACTTAAGTATCTGACTCCGGATACTCTTCTCAAAGTTGGTTCCGAGCTTGAGCTTATCCAGCCTGAGTCCAGTCTCGCATATCTGCACGAAGACAGCTCCCTCACCCTTGAGGATGCTCTCTATGCGCTCCTTCTGCCTTCCGGAAATGACGCGGCATACGTTATAGCTGTAAACACCGCCCGTGCTGCATCAGGAAATCCTTCGATGCCGGACGCGGAAGCTGTAAAGTACTTCAGTACTCTGATGAACGAGGAAGCCACGGAAGCCGGCGCCGACAGCTCAAACTTCTGTGTACCTGACGGCTACCACAATCCTGAACACTATACAACGGCTGAAGACATGCTGAAAATAGCAGTAAGGTCAGCTGAATACCCGCTTATCGCCGAGATAGTATCAAAGCCGTACAGAGATACAACAATCACCACCGGTCAGCAGTACTGGTGGGAAAACGGAAACTGTCTTGTAACCAGTGACAACAGCTACTATCTTCCGTTTGCCACCGGCCTTAAAACAGGCTTTACCGATGAAGCAGGCTACTGTATGGTGGCAACCGCTTCAGAAGGCAGCAGTGACCTTATAGCAGTTATCCTTAAGGCAGAATCACTTGCCGACCGCTATACTGACGCAGCCAAGCTCTTCTGGGCAGTTATCGACCCTGAAAAGCTTAAGGAACCGCCTGTTACAACCCCTGCCCAGACAGAATCAGCACCCGGAGAAGCCCCGGAAGCTTAATGAGGAACAGGAAACCTGACCGTTCTCTTATAAACTATAAAATGCACATCTGCTGAATGAGTCAGCGGATGTGCATTTTTTTTGCTGTTTCTCACCGAAAGCCGGAACGAATCTGACTTACAGCGCAAAAGGGGGATGTCAGGAAACTGCCTTAAAAAAATATCAGCACATCAAAGTAGTATTTCAAACGTAACTTTGATGTGCTGATTATTTTTTTACAGGGGACTTTTTAAAATTCCCTTTTGTATTTTCAGTTCAGAATGACTTTAGTCATCTTTTCTTCTGCTTACAAACACCATTGCTGCTGCAGCCGATGCCATGAACAGCATTACTGCTGCCGTGCTTCTTGTATCACCTGTCTTAGGTGTTGAAGAAATGCTCTTTGCTGTAAGTGCCGGGCTTGTTGAAGCAGGAGCCTCTGTTGTTGTGGTTACTGTTGTTTCTTCGGCTGTTGTAACTGTTGTAGCTTCTGTTGTAGTTTCAGCAGTTGTAGCCTCTGTTGTTGTAGCTTCTGTAGTGGCTTCAGTTGTTGTAGCCTCTGTAGTAGCTTCTGTTGTAACCTCTGTAGTTGTAGCTTCTGTTGTTATTTCAACAGTGATATCAGTTACCTGTGGAATACCTGTATACTGGTGAGGTTCAGTAAAGCTGAATTCAAAATCAGGAAGTGTTTCCTCTGTAGTAACCTCTGTGGTTGCTGCTGTGGTAGCCTCTGTAGTTGTTGCTTCAGTTGTTGTTACTGTTGTTGCCTCTGATGTAGTAACAGTTGTTGCCTCAGTAGTTGTAACTGTAGTGGCTTCTGTTGTTGTAACTGTAGTAGCCTCTGTTGTTGTTACTGTGGTAGCCTCTGTAGTAGTGGCCGCTGTTGTAGCCTCTGTTGTTGTTACTGTTGTTGCTTCTGTTGTTGTAACTGTTGTTGCTTCTGTTGTCACAGTTGTTACAACAGGTGTACGTTTGTCAACCATTGTAACTGTGTCATCAGCGGAGTTCACAACTCTGCCGTTTCTTACTGTAAATGGAACTGATTCTGCAATTTCAAATCCTTCAGGAGCCTGTGTTTCAGTAAGAACATACTTACCGTCAGGGATACCTGTAATTACTGTTTCTGTGCTGCCTGATACAAATGATACAGTATCCGCGCTCTTTGTGACATCTGATGCGCCGCCGCTTACTGTAACACCTGTAAGAGGTGTTTTGTTTTCTGATACTGTAAGTGTGAGCTTTGCGCCCGGAACTTCAGCACCGGCTGTGTCAGTCTTTCTGATTACTGTCTTTGAGTATTCATCCTTCATCTCAACCCTGCCTGAAGGGATACCGTTCTTTACTGTGAACTTAACAGCCTCTGTCAGTGTATATCCGTCAGGAGCCTGTGTTTCCTCAAGTGTGTATGTACCGTCAGGAAGTCCGCGGAGAACTGTTGTCTCTGCTTCTGATACCCATGATACTGAATCCTTTTCAGCTGTAATCTTTGTTGATGCAGATACAACCTCTGACAGATCCTTGCCGTCATCTGAAGTAATCTTAAGTCCTGCACCAGGAATTTCCTTACCTGCGATATCTGTCTTGCTGAACTTAACTTCTGAAAGCTCATCAATCATTATTACTCTGTTGTTTTCAGCATCAATTCTGCCTTCGTTCGGCTTAGGAGCTGATGCAGTTTCTGACTGAACCTTACCGTCATTTACAGAGAACTTAATCTTTCCGGTGATTGCTGTGTAACGGTCCGGTGCGATATTTTCCTCAAGTACGTAGTCACCGTCAGGAAGTCCCTTTATTACAAGAGGCTTGCTGCCTGATGTCCACTTTATCTTTGAGCCTGCTGAATCTGCAAGGCTGATTCTTTCATCTGACGCCGCAACTGCCTTAAGGTCAGTGTCAAAGTTCTTGTATGCCTGCTTTAATGTGAGAGTAAGCTCAGCGCCCGGAACCTCATCTGTCATTGCTGCATTTGTCTTGCTGATTTCCACTTCTGACTGTGTATCAGTCATAACAGCTGTGCTTACTGAAGGAACACCGTTCTTTATTTCAAAGGAAACTGTTTCTTCATTTACTGTATAACCGTCAGGTGAACGTGTTTCCTTAAGTTCATATGTACCGTCAGGAAGCTGTGTGAGAACTGCAGCCGTTTCACCTGATGTAAATGTTACTCTGTCAGCATATACCTTTGGTGAAACTGCGCCGCCCGATACTGAAACTGCTGAGAGGTCAGCACCTTCATTTGCAGGCTTTGTAAGTGTAACTGTAAGTACTGCTCCCGGAATTTCATCTGTTCCGTTTATATCCCTCTTGCTGATTCTGATTTCTGAAGGAGCATCCTTCATGGTAACGAGATTGTTTGAGGAACCTGTAACCATTCCGTCCTTTAATGTGAACTTAATGCTGTCTGTTACAGTGTATCCGTCAGGAGCAATGCTCTCCTCAAGTGTGTATGTTCCGTCAGGAAGTCCCTTGATTACAACAGGAGTCTTTCCTGATACCCATGATACTGTGTTCTTTACTGTTTCAACTGAAGCTTCTGATGTTACCTTTGAAAGATCTGCAGAAGCGTCATCTGCTGTTATCTTAAGATGTGCACCAGGAATTTCGTTGGAACCGCTGATATCTGTCTTGCTGATTACAACTTCTGAAGGAACCGGTTCCTCAAGGTCAGTCATTATAATCTTACCGTCAGGGTATCCTGCGATTTCACCGTTCTTTACTGTGAATGTTACTGATTCAGCAACTTCGTATCCGAGAGGAGCTCTGTCCTCTGTAAGTGTGTATGTACCGTCAGGAAGTCCTTCAATTACTGCAGGCTTTGTTCCTGATATCCACTTTACTGTTTTGCCTGTTACTGTGATTTCAGCGCCTGAGTTTTCAGCGTTTCTTACATTTGCAAAGCTGCCCTCGCCGCTGTATGTGAGTGTGAGTTCAGCGCCCTTAAGTTCGCTGCCTGCAACTGTCTGCTTGCTGATAACTGTCTTTGTAAGTTCGTCTCTCATTTCAACAAGGTTAGCTGTGCTGTCCTTAACCTCGCCGTTTCTGATAACAAAGCTTACTGCGTCAGTTACTGTGTACCCGTCAGGTGCCACGCTTTCCTCAAGCAGGTATTCACCGTCCGGGAGTCCCTTAAGAACCTGAGGCTTTGTTCCTGATGTCCATGAAACTGTTCTCTTTGAATCAGCTGAAAGCTTAACTGAACTGTCTGCAGTCTTCTTTACTGCATCCTCAAGATCAGCTGTTTCTGTCTTGTCAGCCTTTACAAGTGTAAGTGTAAGTACTGCGCCAGGAACTTCATCTGATCCGCTTACTGCCTTCTTGCTGAGTGAAACCTCTGAAGGCTTGTCAAGCATTTCAACTTCGCTTCCTTCTGCGAGAACACCGTTCTCAATTACGAAGCTTACTGTTTCGTTGTTTACTGTATATCCGTCAGGAGATGTTGTTTCTGTAAGTTCGTACTTACCGTCAGGGAGACCTTCAATCACTGCTGGTGTTTCGCCTGATATGAATACGATTCTGTCATTTACTGAAGCCGGATTTACTGCGCCGCCGCCGATATTTACGTCTGAAAGTGTAGCGCCCTTTTCATCTGCTTCAGTGAGTACTATTGCAAGTTTTGCACCAGGAAGCTCAGGACCGCCTGTGATTTCTCTCTTGCTTACTGATACTGAAGAGAGCCTGTCAGTCATCTGTACCTTGTTACCGGTACCGCCCTTTACAACCTGACCGTCTTCAACGGTAAAGCTCATGCTGTCTGTTACTGTGTATCTGTCAGGTGCAACTGTTTCGGAAAGTAAATATTCACCGTCAGGAATTCCTGAGAGAACTACCGGATACTTTCCTGATGTCCATGTTACTGTTCTGCTGTCCGCACCCTGCTTAACTGTGTCGTTTACTGCTGATGTAAGATCAGCCTTTTCATTTTTTGAAGGCTTTACAAGTGTGAGTGTGAGAACTGCGCCAGGCACTTCGCTGCCTGAAACGTCAGCCTTGCTTACTGTTACTGATGAAGGCCTGTCCATCATTTCAACAGTATTGTCGCCTGCTGTTGTTTTTCCGTTTACCACTTCAAACTTAACTGATTCTTCATTAACTGTATATCCGTCAGGTGAAGTGATTTCTGTAAGTGTGTATTTTCCGTCAGGAAGCTTTCTTATAACAGTTTCCTTTGTACCTGATTCAAAGCTGATTTCTCTTTCTTTGATAACCGGAACGCCCTGGGCAGCGTCAATCTTTGTTCCTGCTGCTATGAAGTCTGTTCCTTCACCTTCAAGAGTAATCTTAAGAACCGCACCCGGAATCTCAGGTCCGTCTGTGATTTCCTTCTTGCTTATCTTTACTTCTGAAAGTTCATCTCTCATTACAACAGTGCCTGCTGCTTCATCAACATTTGCATCTGATGACTTTAAGACACCGTCTGTGATTGTGAACTCAATGCTGTCTGTTACTGTGTATCCGTCAGGAGCAACGCTTTCCTCAAGAAGGTACTTACCGTCAGGAAGTCCCTTGAGTACTACAGGAGCCTTGCCTGAAGTCCATGTAATTGATGTTGCTCTTTCATTTGCTGCCTTTACTGTGTCATTTATCTGATTCTTAAGTGTTGCAGCCTGTGTCTTGGTTGATTCAGTGAGTGTAAGTCTGATTACAGCACCCGGAATTTCTGATGTTCCGTTAACTTCCATCTTGCTTACTGAAACCTCTGAAGGCTTGTCAAGCATTTCTGCTTCATCGCCTGAAGCAAGCCTGCCGTCCTTAAGTTCAAACTCAACTGTTTCATTGTTTACTGTGTATCCGTCAGGTGATGTTGTTTCTGTGAGAGTGTACTTACCGTCAGGAAGTCCTGTGAGCTCTGCTGCCTCAGTACCTGAAACAAATACAACTGTATCAGTTCCTGAAACTGCATCAGAGCCGCCCTTTACTGTAACGCCGAGAAGATTTTCGCCTTCAGTGTCAGCCTTTACAAGTGTTACTGTGAGCTTTGCACCCGGAATCTCAGGTCCGCCTGTGATTTCCTTCTTGCTTACCTTTATAACTGAAGGTTCCTTCTCCGGTTCAGGGAGGAGTTCGTCCTTCATGATTACTGTATTTGTGTCTGAATTTACTGTGCTGTCATCAGGACCCGGAGCTGTCGCTGCAATAAGCTCTGCAACACCGTCTGTAATTCTGAACTTAACGTCGCCGGTTACGTCATACTTTTCAGGAGCTACTGTTTCCTTAAGTCTGTACTCGCCGTCCGGAAGACCTTCAAGAACAACAGGTGATGTTCCTGATGTCCACTTAATAGCTGTCTTGTTTTCGTCAGCCGCTTCAAAATTACCTGCAGGCTTAATGAACTTTTCAAGTGTTGCGCCTGTTGTCTTGGTTGACTTTTCAAGGATAAGTGTAAGAACTGCGCCTGGAATTTCTTCGCTGTTTGCAGCATCAACCTTGCTTACTGATACCTTTGAGATATCGTCAAGCATTTCAGCTGTTCCTGCAGCCTTGCCGTCCTTAACTGTAAATGTTACTGTTTCCTTCTTTACAGTATATCCGTCAGGTGATGTTATTTCTGTAATAGTATAGTCGCCGTCAGGAAGTCCCTTTATAACTGCCGGCTTTGTTCCGGAAGTAAATGAGATTACCTTTCCGTCATTTTTAAAATCAGCTGCTGATGATGTTACATCCTTAAGATCAGCTGTTGTGAGAACAGGCTTTATCTCAAGTACGGCACCCGGAATCTCAGGGCCGCCTGTAACTGCCTTCTTGCTGATTTCAACCTCAGGTACTTCCTTTACAATCGTCTTCGGAGGATTAAAGGTAACTGTACCTGCCTGGATGCCGAAGCTTGAAGCTGACTTTGCAATAGTTGAACCGGAAACGTGTCCGTGACTGTTTTCAATTGCTGTTACATCAGCGTTAGGTGCAAGCAGGCTTCCCTGAATTGAACCTGTGTACTGAACATTTTCAGCTTCAGGTGCGTTGTAGAGGATATGTCCGCAGAGAAGAGCGCCGTCACTGTATGTACCGTCTTCATTCAGCGTTGTATCCTGCTTTACCTGAATCTGTTCCAGTATTGTCGGTATACCGAACATATTCGGTTCACCGTCGCGGATAAATTCCACTGACATGTCAGGCATCTTTATGTCCCTGCCCGGTACATTGAAGATTACGTAGGATTCCATAACTGGTCTCTTAAAGTGAATCTGTATGTACTTTGCATTTGAAATGCCGTTCCACTGGTCCTCAGTGAAATTAAACACTGTCACGTCGGAATCACCGGCATAAAGCATGTATGAGCCCCACATTTCCTGAACTCTGCCTTCTGCCTCATAGCCCTTTATTTCATTTGAAAGACTTCCGAGCTTTGCAAACTCCGCATCAAAGTCGATGAGATTATCCGCTATATAGAAGTTATCGAGATATGCACTGTACTGTTCCTTACTCAGGTCAGTATCTGATGATACTGCGAATATTCTTCGTGAAGCGCCCTCGGAAGGAGCAGTCTTGATATCCTCAAGTGTTCCTCCGCCGACGATAACCGTAGCACCTGTTCCGGTGTATTTGCTTCCTATATCGTAGGTGTTTCTCTGGTTTTCAATACCCTGTCCTGCAGCGAGTCTTCCCTCGATATCTGCCGACTGCGGCGGTATTACAAACTTGTCCTTTACAAATACTGTAAAGTCACCTGCCATGCCGAGGAACCTGTCCTCAGCTCCTTCTGCATCAAGAAGCTCTGCATACTTCTCAGCATTACCCGTTACATTCTGTATTTCCGGAATGGAATCCGCTCTGTCGGCAAAAGCATTCAGTGAATCACCGAAGGCTGTGAATACCATAAATACAGCTGTAAACATGCTGAGAAACCGCTTTTTCTTCTTGTCTGCGATTTTTCTGCATATTGTGTTATCCATATGCAACCCCTCCATTCATTCATTTTAACAGACCTCAAAAAATATATCAGATACAATAGTAAACGAAGTATATTTTTATTTTGCTGTAATTACTATAATGTACTATAATACCACATGCCGGAGTAAAATTCAATCAAAAACTGTACTGCTTACGAATTTTGACATTATTCTGTAACTTCAAACCGGCATAGTACACCATAATTTATATATCGGCAGATTATTAAATAAAACAAGCCGGATTAGTTAACAAAATCCGGCCTGTGTTTTCATCATATATTTGTCACTATTATATCTATTTGTTGTCGTTTCCGAAGGTATTCTTAAGTTCGTTTACAATTTCATCCTTCATGGCGCGAATGTCTGAATAAATATCATTTCTGATATTTTTGTTGACCTCACGCTGAACGTCCTTCTTAATCTGTCTGGCAAAGTCGTTGAACGCCGCAAACGGGTCAGCTGTCCTGTTTTCTGTGCTGTCCTGCTGAACCGTGCTGCTCTTCTGTGTGTCAAACTGACTGAAGAAATCCCTGAAGCCGTCTGATATGTTCTTAAACGGATTCTGGTCATCCGCAGCCTGCTCCTCCTCAGGTGCCTCCTCCTCAGTAATCTCAGGTACATCATCCTTAAGTGATGCATAGCATGAAGCTTCCTTACCCGGAATGATGCTGCAGACAGCATACTTTGCCATAAATCTGAGCTGAGTGTATTCATTGTCCTCAGTAACAAACGGAATCTGGAAAAGCTGCCATCCGTCAACTGTCTTTGCAGGCTTTATGTTTCCGTTGCTGAGCACGTAGATACGTCTGTTTTCAAAGTCTCCGTTGTAAACAATCTGAAGCTGGCAGATGCCTTCGTTTTTCAGATTGCGGTCCATCCTGACCCAGAAGTAAAATGTATACTTTGTATTCTTGTCAAGTACAAGCTGCTTTGTGCCTATCTCAGTTACGTTCTGTGACTTGTCGCCTATGCAGAACGCCTCGGAAAGGTCATTTTCAAAGTCAGTGACAAATGTTCTCTCGCCCTTTGACGATGCCGCATCCGAGCACACCGACCATTCTCTTGCATTAAAATAAATTTTGTTATCTGTATTCTGTGTTTCGTTCATAATATTCCTCCGTCTTTTGTCCGCCCCCCGCCTGTCCCTGCGGCAGGTGGGGAAATGTATTTTTATTTATAGTCAGCGACAAAAATATTTTGTCGCTGACTATTAGCCGATTTGCACGGAGATGCCGAAGGCATCGGATGTGCAAGGCAATATAAATAAAATTTTATAGTGAAAGTCAAATTTATTCTGACGTTCACTATAATATACATTTTAGCACCCGCTATTGATAAAGTCAAGAAAATTCAGAGCTCAGCAGGCAGCGGACGAAAAATAATTTTTTCACTTACTATATTTCATTTCAGTCTTGTAAAATATGCGTTTTTATGGTATCATTATAAAGTATGGAGTCCGGACGACACTACCGGACCGGATTACTCATGAAAGGAACTTACATAATATGAAATTAGGTATGGTTGGACTTCCTAACGTAGGAAAAAGCACACTGTTCAATGCTCTTACAAATGCAGGTGCAGAATCAGCAAACTATCCGTTCTGCACTATCGATAAAAACATAGGTATCGTTTCCGTTCCGGACGAAAGACTTGATGCACTCGCAAAGATGTACAATCCTGACAAGTTTACACCTGCAACTCTCGAATTCGTTGATATCGCAGGCCTTGTAAAGGGCGCTTCAAAGGGCGAAGGTCTCGGAAACAAGTTTCTCGCAGACATCCGTGAGGTTGACGCAATCGTTCACGTTGTAAGATGCTTCGAAAGCATGGACATCATTCACGTAGACGGCTCAATCAATCCTGCACGTGATATAGAAACAATCAGCCTCGAGCTCATCTTCTCAGACATCGAAATGGTCGACAGAAGAATCGACAAGGCTAAGAAAATGGTCAAGGCCGACAAGAAGTACCAGGCAGAAGTTGAATTTTTTGAAGGCCTGAAGGCACACCTCGAATCAGGAAAGCCGGCACGTTCATACGATACAACAGAGGACGAGGCAGAGATGCTCAAAACATGCGCACTTCTCTCACTCAAGCCTGTAATCTACGCTGCAAACCTCAGCGAGGATGACTTCAGAAACAACATCGAAACAAACGAACACTATAAAACAGTATGCAGAATAGCTGAAGAAGAACACGCAGCTATCTTCCCTATCTGTGCTCAGATCGAAGCAGAAATCTCAGATATGGACGACGAAGACAAGGCTATGTTCCTCAGCGACCTCGGTCTTGAAATCTCCGGTCTTAACCGTATCATCAAGGAAGGCTATTCACTTCTCGGACTTATATCATACCTCACAGCAGGCCAGCCTGAAGTTCGTGCATGGACTATCACAAAGGGCACAAAGGCTCCGCAGGCAGCAGGAAAGATTCACACAGACTTCGAAAAAGGCTTTATCAGAGCCGAAGTTGTTGCTTTTGATGACCTCATGGCATGCGGCACGATGGCTGCTGCAAAGGAAAAGGGTCTCGTAAGACTCGAAGGCAAGGAATATGTAATGAACGACGGCGACATCGTTCTCTTCAGATTCAACGTATAAACAGTATTTCCTTACTCAATATATCCGGATGACGGGTCCTGATTTTATCAGGGCCTGTTGTTTTTTCAGTGAACATACTGACCTGGCCCGGCGCAGATTTCACGCCATGGCCAAAAACAAAAAGCAGGTGCACAGCATACGGTACTGTGCACCTGTTTTCGTTTTTTACCGGACAGTCATTCAGAAGTCCGTTATTAAAGAAGTTTGTTCTTAAGCATAATAAGGTCGATAATTGATAATCTTCCGTCATCATTCATATCAGAAGTCTTCATATTATCTGCTGAAATCTCTGAGCTGCCGATAAGCATCTGCATCATCTTTACGATATCGCTTGTATTAACAACACCGTTAAGGTCAGCGTCACCCTTTACTGTCTCCGGAGCAGCTGATGTTACTTCCGGCGCCTTTGTTGTTTCAGCCGGTGTTGTAACCGGAGCCTCAGTTACTGTTGTTGTTACCGGAGCTTCCGTAACTGTTGTAACTGTAGTAACTGCTGCCGGCGGAGCCTGTGTTACTGCAGGCTGACCTGAACCTTCATAGAGAAGAGTAATCTTTCCGTCCTTAAATGAAAGTTCCTTTGTGTGACCGGAAT
Source organism: Oscillospiraceae bacterium (assembly GCA_045642145.1). GTDB lineage: Bacteria > Bacillota > Clostridia > Oscillospirales > Ruminococcaceae > HUN007. Next base: position 46,814 of record JAZUIH010000037.1, read on the forward strand.
TTTCATCGCCAGGGTTGTCAAGAAGTGTCCACCAGAAGAACACACCTATCTTGTCAGCAAGCTTTGCTCTCTGTGCATCTGTGAATATTACCTCAACTGTATCGTAAACGCTGTTAAATCCGAATTCACCGCAGTCATCCCAGTCATCGGCATAGTTGATTCCGCCGCCGCCCTGGCTGTCCCATGAGCTTGAGCAGCTGATACCGAAGCGGATACCGCGAAGCTTTGACTTGTCTGCAACAGATACCCATCCGTCAGCCGGAATGCTTACTGTCTTCTCATCATACACTGCAATCTCAGGTCTGTTTTCCTCAACCTTGCCTGATGCAATCTTTGATGCAAGCTCCTTATAGCTGCTTTCAATTGCTGAGTCATTCCATGCTGCAGTTTTTCTGTCGAGGAACTTCATATCACCGCTGCTTCCGGCATCCCAGAGAACAGGGCACATGCCGTATGAAAGAGCCTTCTCTGATACTGCTGAGAGGTACTTTCTGATTGATTCCTTGTCCTTGTTGTTTTCAGCTTCAGTAAGAACACCGTATTCACCGATGATTACAGGAATACCCTTGCTGATAAAGTTTTTGTACACCTTCATCATGTTGGCATCAAGCTCTGCAAGGTCATCTGCTGAGCCCCACTTTGTCTGAGGTGTGCACCATGTGCAGTTTGATTCTGCAACGCAGAACTGCGGAGGTGAGTAGTAGTGAAGTGAAAGCATAAGGTGACCTGCTGAATCCTTCGGCATCTGGAATCTTGAATCGCTTGTGAGAGCGATATCAGTATTGTATCCGGATATGAGAAGGTGTCTTACAGCGTTGTTGCCGCCTGTTGCACGTACTGTATCAACAAACTTCTGGTTAAGCTTGTTCATAACGTTATATGCATCGCCCTTTGAAAGTGTCTTGAAGTCAACTTCATTCATGCCTTCAAAAACGAGATAGTCTGAGTAATCCTTAAAAGTATCAGCTATCTGTGTCCAGAGTGTCTCAAATCTCTTCTCAGTTGAAGCATAGTCTGATGCAGCGTTTCTGATCCATGCCGTTTCACCTTCACCGCCGTCATGATGAACGTTGATTATTACATAGAGGTTTTCAGCCATGCACCAGTCAACAACTTCCCTGACTCTTGCCATATACGCAGCGTCAACCTTATGGGTTGATGCATCCATTGCGTTGCACCAGGTTACAGGAATACGTACTGTCTTAAATCCTGTTTCCTTTACCTTTTTGATAACAGCCTGTGATGTAACCGGGTTGCCCCAGCCTGTTTCATACTGCTCAGGTGTGCCGTTCTTTATCCAGGCACACAGACTGTCAAATGTATTGCCGAGATTCCAGCCGAGTCCCATATCCTTTACAAGCTCTGCAGATGAGATGTTTCTCATTGTTTCTGCAGCATTTACAGTAACAGCCGCAGGAACCGCATAATTGTTATCGTTTACAAAACTATGAAACGAAAGTCCTGAGATACCCATAACAAGAGCTGTTGCGCCTGATACAAGTGAAATAAATTTTCTGTTCATTTTACTCCTCCGTGTCATTTCCGAACTACAGTGAACGCATGTCTGCTGTTCACTGTATATCCGGGATTAAAACATACAATCTTTACTATTGTTAATTATATCATTTAAGTTAATCGTTTTCAAGGTTCATTTTCGCATAAAATCAGGTCTGTTATTTTGTGTTTATGACTAAAATTGTTTTTTTATCATATCATCCGGCACTGAATACAGAGCTGAGATTTATTTTTATTACTCAGCCCTGTATTCAGCGCCGCCGGATACGTGAAGGTATAAAAAAACAGCCCGGACTCCGGGCTGTTTTCAGTTTATAACGGTATAGTTATCTGATGCACTTTCCCTGGTTACGTGCTCTGTAACCGCTGTTACCTTAACGCTTAACGGCTTCTGTCCGAGACAGATTGTTATTACGTCACCGACCTTTACGTCATATGATGCACGTGCAGGCTTGTCGTTTACAAATACCTTTCCGGCGTCACAGGCTTCATTCGCAACAGTACGTCTCTTGATAAGACGTGTTACCTTTAAGTATTTATCAAGTCTCATTTTTTTCTCCCGAAAAAAAAGCACAGCTATCAGATATTAATCCGATGCATGTGCTTTTAAGTGTTTATGTGTAAATAATTACTTGTTTACAGCGTCCTTAAGAGCCTTACCAGCCTTAAATGCAGGAGCCTTCTTAGCTGCGCAGTGGATTGTTTCGCCTGTTCTTGGGTTCTTTGAATCCTTAGCAGCTCTTTCGCGAACTTCAAATGTACCGAAACCGATTAACTGAATCTTTTCACCCTTTGCAAGAGCGTCTGTGATAGCAGCTGTTACAGTAGCAAGAGCCTTGTCAGCGTCCTTCTTTGAGTATTCGCCTTTTTCTGCTATAGCATTGATTAAATCTGCCTTTGTCATTTTTATTTACCTCCAGTGTTTTTGATTTACTTCTGAGCCTTAGCCTGTTCCCAGTACTCATCAAGCTCATCTATGCCAAGAGAATTCATATCAATCTCTTTAAGCCTTATTAATTCTTCTGTTTTTGCAAAACGCTTTATAAACTTCTCAGTTGATTCAGAAAGCGCCGTTTCCGATTCGACACCGGCCTTTCTTGCAACGTTTGTACACGAAAACAGTACATCACCGAGTTCATCCGTTATCTTTGCGGAATCACCTTCAGCAACTGCGGCTTCAAGCTCCGCAATCTCTGATTTGAGACGTTCTATAGCCGAAGTAACATCTGAAAAATCCATACCGGCCTTTGAAGCACGTTTTCCGACCTTCTGTGCTCTCATAAGAGCCGGGAAAGTCTTCGGAACACTTTCGAGTGTCTCAGTATAGGTAGTCTGTCCCTTGGTCTGCTGTTTAATCCTGTCCCAGTTTGTTAGAACCTGGTCACAGCCGTCAACCTTAACTTCTCCGAACACATGCGGATGACGAATAATAAGTTTCTGGCATATATCATCACAGACATTGTCAAAATCAAAAACCTTTTCCTCTGTCTTTATCTGTGCATGGAACACAACCTGAAGAAGAACATCACCGAGTTCTTCACGAAGCATCTCTGCGCTGTCCATATCGATAGCTTCAATTACTTCATATACTTCCTCAATAAAATCTGATCTTATTGAACGGTGAGTCTGAACCTTGTCCCACGGACAACCGTTCTCACTTCTTAAAATTCTGACAATACTGATAAGATCGTTTATATCATAATGATCCTTAAAATTAAACATAGCAACCTCAAAAATACGTTGAATTCAGCCTTTAATTATAGTACCTCAAACATTCGTAAAAAGCAAGCATTTTCTGCATTTTTGTAACATGTATAGAATAATTCACTGCCGGATTATCAATAATAGTTAAAAAACACATGAAACATTATGTAAACGGACTATCTTGCGTCAACAAATCCGACTTTTCTGTAAACCTTTGAGAGTGTTTTTCTTGTAATTCTGTTAGCTGCCTCAGCGCCTGCAGTGTAGCATTCCTTAAGGTAAGCCTTGTCAGCGATGAGTTTTTCGAACTCTGTGCGTACAGGTTCAAGATGATCAGCAACAGCCTCACCGACTGCAAGCTTGAAGTCTCCGTAACCCTTTCCTGCAAATTCTGCAGTTATGTCATCATATGACTTTCCTGTTACTACCGAGTAGATTGTCATAAGGTTGTTTATGCCGTCCTTGCCTTCTCTGTAGCATACTTCAGCCTCAGAGTCAGTTACCGCACGTTTGAACTTTCTTATTATTGTATCCTTGTCATCAAGAATAAGGATGCATGCGTTAGGGTTTTCATCTGACTTGGACATCTTCTTTGTCGGATCCTGAAGTGACATTACTCTTGCACCTGCCTTAGGAATAAAAGGCTCCGGAAGAGTAAAGAAGTCACCGTACTTCTGGTTGAAGCGTCCTGCGATGTTTCTTGCAAGCTCAAGATGCTGCTTCTGGTCTGCACCGATCGGTACAAGATCTGCATTATAGGCAAGAATGTCAGCTGCCATAAGTACAGGATATGTAAAAAGGCCAGCGTTTATATCGTCAGCATGCTTTGCACTCTTGTCCTTGAACTGTGTCATTCTTGAAAGTTCACCGAACTGTGTTGAACATGAAAGAATCCAGCTGAGTTCTGCGTGATTAGGGTTATGACTCTGAATAAATGCAGTTGACTTCTTAGGGTCAATGCCGCAGGCAAGAAGAAGCGCGTACGCCTGAAGTGAATTCTGACGAAGCTTTGCAGGATCCTGTCTTACAGTGATTGCATGCATGTCAACAATTGAATAAATGCAGTTATATTCGTCCTGAAGAGGACCCCAGTTTCTTATTGCACCGATATAGTTACCGAGTGTAAATGTACCTGTAGGCTGAATACCGCTGAATATTATCTTTTTTTCATTAGTCTCTGACATTATAAACATTCCTTTCGGGAATTACTTTGTTTTTGCCGATGCATCTTTTGCCTGTGCACTCTGTACTTCACTCATTACCTTCTGATAGAGGTGGAGAAGGAATGCTCTCATTCTGTCAGGTTCGCCTGCTGCAGTTGCAGGGTCTACAGCTGTCTTGTAAACGCCCTTTCTTGTGAGGAGGTGAACGTAGTGTACAGAGCCTGAAGGAATATCAAAAACTGATGTTCTTTCACATACAGGAAGTGACTGTGATGAGCTTGCGATTAATGTACGGCATGCCTGTACAAGCTGAGGATGTCTTGCTGAGAGGCCTGTAATCTGTGCACCGTTGTTGAAGTAGATATTTACGCTTCCGTTTGCAAGACACACGAGTGTTCCGAGAAGGCCGCGGCCCATAGGAATATCAACTACTGCACTGTATACCTGCTTGTCATCTGTAAGCTTAAGTCCGATTACTGCAGGAGGCATTCTGAGTGCCTTGATTCTTGCAAGAAGATATGGTTCACAAACGTTGTAGCGTTCAAAATTATTAGCTGCCATTTTTAGTTCTCCGTTTCCCCGCCATTGAATAATGTACTGTTTTCCCCGGCGGAAGGGTCTTAAAATTCCTTTGTAAGCTTTCCGAGTATCTCACAGCCTCTTACAATCTGTTCGTCAGAAGGTGTTGAGAAGTTCATACGGAAGGCATTTGTGCTTTCATTTTCTGAGATAAGGAACGCTGTTCCCGGTACAACGGCTATTTTGTATTCTTCAACTGCCTTTTTGCAGAATGCCATCATATCCATGCTCTCAGGGAGCTCAGCCCATATGAACAGACCGCCCTCAGGTTCAGTAACCTTTATGCTGTCTGCAAAATGTTCCTTTATTCCTGCTGCCATGAGTTCATACTTGGCCCTGTAGATTTTTCTGAGTGAAGCAAGGTGTTCGTTCATATCAACCCTGTCCATGAATTTTTCACAGATCTGCTGTGCCCAGATATTAGTGTGAACGTCTGAAACCTGCTTGCACACTATCATCTTTGAAATGATTTCAGCCGGTGCGCTTACATATCCCACACGAAGACCAGGAGCGAGAATCTTTGAGAAGGTTCTGCTGTAGATTACGCGGCCCTCTGTGTCAAATGACTTGATAGGTGCTATATCCTCACCTGAAAATCTGAGATCACCGTACGGATTGTCCTCAAGAATTATGAAGTCATATTTCTTTGCAAGCTCGTAAACAGCCTTTCTCTTTTCAAGTGACATTGTTTTTCCTGTAGGGTTCTGGAAGTTCGGAATGAGATAGAGAAGCTTTACTGAGCTGTTGTTTTTTACAGTCTCTTCAAGCTTTTCGATATTGATTCCGTCATCCTCGAGCTCAACTCCGACAAGATTAACGTTGTATGACTTAAACGCATTGAGTGAGCCTATGAAGCTTGGTGACTCACAGATAAGTGTGTCGCCGTCACTGCAGAGCACCTTGCATGCAAGTTCATTGGCCTGCTGGGCACCTGATGTAATGATGAGGTCATCACGGCCCTCTGTGAAGCAGTTCTTTGCTGCAAGCTCCTTCTTCAGACGGTTTCTGAGAGGAACATATCCCTCTGTTACACTGTACTGAAGTGCTCCTATCGGATCCGAAGCGAGTATTTCTTCGGAGATTTTTTTAATTGTTTCCTTAGGGAATGCATCAGCAGCCGGATTGCCTGCTGCAAACGGAATTACCTCAGGATTGGCAGTATGCTTGAGTATCTCACGGATAGCTGAAGGCTTGAGCGACGATACTCTGTCTGAAAAATGATAATCCATATTTGATTGCCTCTCTGATATCAGATTTCCGGGAATATCTGCCGGATACATCCGTTACGGAATACATATCAGGAAAAGTCCCGGTAAAACGTCTAAAATTCAGACGCAGTCCGAAAACCGCATCATTTTATTATTATATCACACATTTGATAAAACATCAATATTTATAATAAACGAAAAATTTACCTTAACTTTTTCGTTATGACCGCTCTGTGCCTTTGCAGAGCACAGTAATTCCGCGATAATATCATCCTGAATACTGCATAATGATAAACAAAACAAACAAAAATCCCTGTGAAGAGTTTGTCAAAACGTAAAATTTCCGATAAAACACTTGTTAATAATGTGTTTTTAAGGTATAATGATTGAAAGGAGATGATACCATGAATGAACATATAGACGCAACAATGAGATTTTCAGTAAACGAGGAAAAAGAAAAAATATTAAAGAAAAACCTCACTATTATCCATGATGCTCTCAAGGAAAAGGGTTACAATCCTGTAAACCAGATTGTAGGTTACATACTTTCAGAAGACCCTACATACATCACAACACACCAGAACGCAAGAAACATCATCAGACACATCGACCGTGATGAGCTTCTTCAGATACTTGTAAAATCATATATTCAGAAATAAAGCATGGGGCATCCGTGCTTTTTTATTTTCCGTGCAAATTACTCAGGCCCCGCCGGCAGGCGGGGCCTTTTTTTGTCTTCATCGCATACTTTTACGTTCTCTGCTTTTTTTCATCCGGGAGCTGTGAATAAAAACTTCTTTCATTCAGCATGAAAACTGACTCTTTCCGGACAAAAGAATATCCCCTGCTGCCTGTGCGGTAAGCGGGGGATATCATCTGTGCTGTTATATCGAAGAATTTTCCTTAAGAAAATCTATCACGTCATCAACTGTTGTAAAGCAGAGGCCTGTGCATGTATCCGCGCAGCCGTAGTAAATCGCAATACGTCCTGTTGCCGCATCAGTTATGCAGGCACACGGAAAGGTTACGTTCGGTACATCTCCGACACACTCATACAGCTTCTGAGGACTGATAAGGTAGTCCTTTGCGCGTTTTACAGGCTTCCACGGTTCGTCCCTGTCAAGAAGTGCAGCAGAAAAGCTGTATACAAAACCGTTGCAGGAGGTAAGCACACCGTGATAGAAAAGAAGCCAGCCCTCTGATGTTTCAATCGGAACCGGACCTGCACCTATCTTGGTACTCTGCCAGCCGTTTTCAGGCTCCATTACAAAGCGGTGTCTGCCCCAGAACGTCATATCCGGACTCTCACTGTAAAAAATATCGCCGAAAGGAGTATGTCCGTCATCAGACGGTCTCGAAAGCATCGCGTAGTTTCCGTTTATTTTTCTCGGGAAAAGCACACCGTTTCTGTTGAACGGCAGAAACGCGTTCTCAAGCTGGTGAAACGTCCTGAAGTCGTATGTGTACGCCACGCCTATAGTAGGCTTTTTCCTGTATGCATTGCACCATGTGAGGTAATATCTGTCCTCTATAAATACAACACGGGGATCATATCCGTAGCCGAACTCAGCCATTTCGCTTATATCCGTTTCAAACTCTATCCTGTGGTTATCTATTTCCCAGTGTATACCGTCCTTTGAAAATCCTGCATGAAGCTCCATATCCCTTGCCCTGGTGTCAACACGGAACACACCTGCAAATCCGTCACCGAACGGAACTGCAGCGCTGTTAAACACACTGTTTGAACACGGTATTATGTCCCTTTCTATAATCGGATTGGCGTCATAGCGCCACACTGTATCCCTGCATCCTGCAGGTCTGTCCTGCCACGGAATATTTTTTACTTCCTTTTCGCCGAATATCTGATACTTCATCCCCGCTCATCCTTTCAGTTTATAACTGTCAGTTCTCCTCCGCATTATCAGTGTCCGCATCCTCCTCAGCTGTATCATCGGACACAGCCGGTACGGAAGTTACCGGTACATCAGTAACCGGAGCACTCACCGCTGCCTGCGGTTCTTCCTTAAGAACTGATTTGTTTTTGTATTTTTCAAGTGTTATTGTTCTGTTGGCGTTGTACATCTTCAGAAATGCTTCCTTAGTATTGTATTTTTCTGAAAGATTTCCGTTTCTGTCAAGTATGTAGTCTCCGTACCACAGGCCGAAAAATGACCATACAGCGCGGTCTCTGAACGTAAGCTCCATATCCGGAAGCGTGCCGCACTCACTGAGCGCTATGAGCTTCTGTCCGCCTGTAAGCGAATACAGCCACTGATACTGCTTGTAATAGCTTGTATTGTCTGTATTGTCACTGTACAGGTCAACTGCAGCTATGTCAAAATCAGAGCTGTCCGTGTAATAGTCTGTACCCTGTGCACTCCATATCCATATGAGATTGTTAAGTTTGTGGTACCTTGTCTGCCTTCTGTAAAGCAGGTCCCAGAGCCATCTGTAGCCCTCAGGTCCCGCTTCTCCCCACCAGAACCAGTCACCGCTTGCCTCATGAAGCGGTCTCCACAGAACAGGTATATTTTTGTCACGGAGTCTTGCAAGCTGTTCCGAGATATTGTCTATGTCGTGAACTATAAGAAGGGTTTCGGCTGTAATCATACCCTCATCGTAAAGTTCATCTATTCTCTCTGCTGAAAGAAGTGCAACATCAAGATCAGTTACAGCAAGCGACAGGTCAAAGTCTGTCTTTTCCGAATAGAATTCATTTTCATAAAGCGGAGCCTTCCAGTGCCACATATATCCGACTATGCCGCCTTTTTCAGCCCATTTTATACCCGCTTCTATCTCATCATCCTCCGGCTTAACCGGTTCAGATGCATTTACCGAATACTGGCTCAGATCACCGAAGCGTATTGCCGGGTAGTTTGAGGTGTATTCGTGGATTTTTTCAATCTCGATATTGCGTGCATCAGACACATACTGTCCGGTGAGAATTCTCTTTCCGAAGTTATCCGTAAGATATTTCATCAGTTCCTTAGCCTCTTCTGAAGCGTCAGGATTGGAGAGTTCCGGTGATATGTCAGTTTTTGATGAATAAATGGACTGGTTGTTGCGGAGCTTTATATAGTCGAGATCGAAGCCGCCCTCCAGCTCGCGTACAGTCATCCTGACCTTTCCCTTTTCGATAAAAACACCGTAATAGGTCTTGATAACAAACCTGCCTGCCGTTTCCTGCGTACATTCAAAATCAAAAAGCTCCTCACCGTTCATGAGAATCTCATTTTTCACTACTTCGTCAGACGCAAAGCATACAGAGATATCGTAGTGCTGGTCCGCCGGAATATCAAACTCAAATGAAAGTGAATTTCCCTCAGCAGCACTGAACCCGGTCAGATAGCCTGTGCCTGAGTAACCCGGCCTGTAGTCATCCTGTGCAAGTGACCAGCTGCCCTCCGCATCTTCAGCTTCTATCAGCTGTTCATATTCGTACTGGCTTATCTGCTGTGCCTGCAGAACATACTCGGTAACAGTAGTACGCGGTATCTGTTCTGTGGTTACTTCTGTAGTGTCAGGAGCTCTGTCCGTTATCTCAGGTCTGACTTCGAGCTCGGCATTTCTCATATCAGACGCAAAGCTCTGCAGAAGGTTAATAACGCATATGGCAATCATTATAAATGACGCCAGCAGCGTAACAAGCAGTGATATCATCTTTCCGGAAACCTTTTCCTCGGCTGAAACGCCGGAAAAAAGCTTTTTCAGTTTCCCGTCAGTTTTTTTCCCGTTCAAAAAATATTCCTCTTTCTTAATTTATTGTACCACACAATCAACTTATATGTCAATATATATTTAATGTACTTTTCATAAATTTAATCGTTAATTTAAGTTAAGTGACCTGCAAACATCTGATTTAGTCAGACGAAAGCATAAAACACCAATATATAGTATATTATTTTTCTGTTCATTTTTCAAGTCTGTTATACGATTTTTAATCCTGTATGGTTTGAAAATGTGCCCGGATTAATGTATAATAATAGTGAAAGTCTGAATATACGGTGAACGTCAGAACAAATCTGACTTTTACTGCTAAAACACGGTAAAGGTTTTAACCGCACGGAGGAAAATTTATTATGCAGAAAATGCTCGGATACATGAGAAAGGCCATACAGGAATACAACATGATAGAGGACGGTGACAGGATTGCTGTCGGGGTTTCCGGAGGAAAGGACAGCCTGGTTATGCTCGCAGGGCTTAAGCTGCTCAGCCGCTTTATCGGTATCGACTATACCGTGCACGCACTTTCCATCGATCCGGTGTTCGGCGGAGTTCCGACCGACTATTCGGCAATAGAACAGATGTGCCGGGAATATGACATCCCGTTCACAGCCGAACCTACACACATAGCAGAAATAGTATTTGATATACGTAAGGAACCAAATCCGTGCAGTCTCTGTGCCCGCATGAGACGCGGTGCGCTTCACGGAAAGGCAAAGGAGCTCGGATGCAACAAGCTCGCCCTGGGGCACAACAAGGACGACGTTGTGGAAACCTTTTTCATGAACCTCTTCAACGAAGGCAGAATCGACTGTTTCTCCCCTGTTTCATATCTCCCGCGGAGAGATATAACCGTTATACGCCCTCTTGTAATGGCACCTGAACGCGAAGTGGCAAGAACCGCTGTAAAAATGAAGTTCCCGGTACTTAAGTCTGCATGCCCTGAGGACGGACACACAAGCAGGGAAACCATGCGTCAGTTCATCATTGAAAAAGAGCGTGAGGACAGATATTTTTCCGACAAGATTTTCGGAGCACTTGTCCGCGGAAATATAAGCGGCTGGGGAAACGAAAAGTAATCATACAAAAAACAAGGCACATCACAGCGCGAATCATTTCGCAGCGTGATGTGCCGTTTTTACAGCGAAAGTATAATTTATTCTGACTTTCACTGTATATCCGGGAACCGGATTATACTTCGATAAATCTGCTCCAGATTTCAGGTGTGATTACCTTTGAACCTGCAACGTCTGCAGCAAGAATAGCCTTTAACATATATGTAGCGTCAACCTGTTTGTATTCCTTACCGCCGTCTGATGAATCAACGTCACCGAGGAATACTGCAAGTGCTTCAGACTTGTCTCCGGCTGCATCCTTATTGATGTTGTCCTTTAGTATGGACTTGTGGCTTACTGATACTGAGAGAACATCCTTAAGGAGAAGTGTGGCATCAGCCTGTGAAACCTTGCCGTCAAGGTTTACGTCGCCTCTGAGACCAGTATAGAGCTTTGTGCTGTTAAGCTTGTAAAGTTTGTCACCTGCTCCGTTATTAATAAGTGAAACATAAGGTGAAACTGTACCGTCGTCATTTACAACAGTCTTGTCTGTGATTCGTCCGAAAACTGATGAGAAAGCAACGTCATATACGAACTTGTCCGCGTCCTCAGGAACGTTGAGGATGATAGTGCAGAGAAGGTCATCCTTACCGAACTTTGATGTGTCAATGCCTCTGAACATTACATATCCGCCGTTTGCTGCATAGTCTGTTTCAGACTCAATCATCATTGATTCAAATGAATCAGGAGCAATCTTCTTTACAATAGCTCTTGCATCTGTCTTTACTGTCCTGAGTGAGAAGCCCTCAGGAAGTTCAAGGCCGATTCCTGCATAGTCAAAGTATTCCTTTTCAGCATCAAAGTCTGAAAGATATAATTTATATGCAACTTCCTTTGTGCCTCTGAATATCATTTCCTCATCAACCTTAAGGTCAATTGAAGCACCCTTTTCAAGTTCTGTCTTTTCAGGTGAAAGCATCTCAGGCTTGAGAAGTCCGCTGTCTGCAGCATCCAGAATGATATCTACAAGCGGTTCAGTAGCAGGAGCTGCTTCTGTAACAGCAGGAGTTGTAACAACTGTAGTTACTGCTGCTGAGGTAGTTACAGGAGCTGTTGCAGCCGGTGTTGTAACTGTTGATGTAACTGTTGTAGTAGCTGCTGTTGTAGTCACTGTTGTAGCAGCAGCTGTTGTTGTAACTGTAGTTTCAGGGGCTGAAGTAACCGGTTCTGTAATCTCGGCAGTAGTTGCTGCTGTTGTCACCGGTGCTGTTGATGCAGCTGTTGTTCCTGCAGTAGTTAAAGCAGCTGTTGTTTCAACAGCAGAAGTAAGTGTCGTTACAGTAGTCTCTTCTGCAGTGGTTACAGGTGCCGCTGTTATTAACGGAGGTACAGGAGTAGTTACCGCTACTTCCTTGTCAGTAAGGGAAATATATCCGCCCTTTGCGCTGTAAACAGGCTTTACACCGTCCTCCCATGGAAGAATCTGACTTTCTGTATACGGATCAAAATCCACCTTATACTTATGGTCAAGCTCAGGCTTTTCAGGAAGCACAAAGAGAAGCTTCATGAATTCACCTTCTTCGTAAAAATTCTGAGCATCCTTGAAGAAAATAACAACTTTGTTTTTAACTGAATTAATTACAATATACTTATCAGGTAGTGTTACAAAATTTGATGCCGGAGCCGTCTTTCCTGCTTCAGCTTTTTCAGTATATCTTGAACATCCGGCAAAAACAAGTTCCTCATCATATGTAAATACGAACTGAGATGAAAAAATACCGTAGTTTTCATCTATACTAAACTTAACTTCGGCAACTTTTCGGTTGTCAAGAGTTCCGTCTGTTACTGAATCTACCTGTAAACTTGAAGCTATTCCATTAGCTTCTTTTAATTCGCCAAGTGTCTTAAGTGAGTCGATATTATATAATTCCTCACTTAATGAAAGTGAATACCCCTTTATTTCCTCTGCAGAAACTGATGGAATACCGGATACTCCGCTGAGTGGTAATGATGCTGCAGAAACTGACGCAGTCATAGCAAGCGCAGTCAGTACTGAAGCTGCTTTTTTAATGAGTTTCATTTTTATAATCCTCCTTGACTATAATATAATTTTAGAAACGCTGTACGCATACGAAAGCTGAAATATCATTTGTTGATATCAGCAAATAGTAAACTAAAAATGATTTTTTAATTTACATATATTATAATATCATATTTTTTATTATTAGTCAAATAAAAAAACTTACCGTTTTTACGGTGAGGTCTGTGTAA
>JAZUIH010000038.1:0-12932 GCA_045642145.1 Oscillospiraceae bacterium
TATCTGAAAAAGGCTGAAGAATGCATTCCTAATCTGGGACGTGAAAACCAGTCAGATGAGCTTAAGTTTACATGGGGTATGTGCTGGGATGATGTAATGCAGGGCGCAATGCTTCTCTACGCGATTAATACTGACAAAAAAGAAATCAAAGACCATGTGGCAAAACATCTTGACTACTGGTCCCTGCCTGAGGGCGTAAACGGCAAATCAGTGCAGAGGGCACCAGGCGGCCTTGCATGGCTTGATTCATGGGGCAGCTTACGTTATGCTACTACTGCCGGTTTCCTTGCCGCTGTGGCTTCTGACACCATTTTCAGCGGTGACAGGGCTAAGGCTAAGCAGTATAAGGAATTCTACGAGAGCCAGATTAACTACGCACTTGGTGACAATCCTGACGGCAGAAGCTATGTCGTTGGCTTCGGCAGCAATCCTCCTGAACATCCGCACCACAGAACATCACACGGCGCATGGGATGACATGAAAAAGGATGCTGTCAAAGATCACCGTCACACACTCTACGGCGCTCTCGTCGGCGGTCCCGGAAATGACGGCTCATACACCGATGACATTGAGAACTACGTAAACAATGAGGTTGCAGATGACTACAACGCCGGTTACACTGCCCTTCTCTGTAAAATGGTCTCCGAATACAAATGCGACCCGCTGAAGGACTTCCCTCCTGCTGAAACTCCTGACGGACCTGAATTCTATATTCAGGCAGGTCTTAATCAGCAGTCTGACTCATTTACCGAACTTAAAATATTTTCTGTAAATCACTCAGCCTGGCCGGCAAGAGTAATTACAGACCTTTCATACAATTATTATTTTGACCTTTCCGAAGTATTTGACGCCGGTCTTACACTGGATGATATTACAGTACGTGTGGGATACGATGAATGGAATCAGGCAGAAGCACTCGGCCCTTACCAGTACAGTGACAATATCTACTATATAAAAATAAAATACAGGGACGGTTCAGTTCTCGCGCCTATAGGCAAGGAACAGGAACAGGCTGAGCTTCAGGTTCGCATATCAGTACCTGACCAGAACAAGGTCTGGGATGCTTCAAATGACTATTCTGCCGAAGGTCTGACAAATGACAACCAGAACTTTACGATAACAGAACGTATAACCATGTATGACGGTGAAACTCTAATCTGGGGTACTGAACCTGACGGAACAAAGGCTGACGGCGTTGTTAAGTTTGTGCCTGTTACAGCAAAGGACAGCGAAACGGAGAACAGCAAAGCTGAAAACGATGATTCATCAGAAAAGGACATTAATGAAAACAGCCGTTCAGATGACCAGTCAGGAAAGGATGACAATAAAACTGACAGCAAAAAAGACAGCGATGACAGAAACAGCAGTAATTCAGCAAGTCAGGATTCAGCTGATAGTTCAGACGAGGATTTCTCCTCGCGATTATTCGGACTTGCAGTCATACTTGTTACGGTACTTGCTGTCACAGTAATTCTTATAATCAGAAACAGAAAAAACAGGAAACAGTAAACTATGACATATAAAACACATCTTGCGGCCGGATTAACAGCATCTCTTCTGCTCATTCCGCCGTCAGACATCAGCGGACTTATACTCTGTCTCGGAGTTAGTTCTGTAGGTTCAGTAATAAGTGATGTTGACGCAACATCATCCGAAAGGCGGAAAAACCTTGGAAAGGTTTCATTTATAACAGCTGCAGCAATAATCGCTGTAACTGCTGCTGACCACTTTACCGGTTCAGATATTGCCGGAATGTTCAGAAGCAACGCAGCTGTTATGAGGCTTGTCACAGGATTTCTCCTGTTTCTCGGTGTATGCGTTTTCGGAGAGCATCAGCCTCACAGATCCTTTATGCATTCCGTTACAGGTACTGCAGCAGTATCGCTGTGTACCTGGCTGATTCTGCCTGAAGCAGCTGTATACATGGCTGTCTCCATGCTTTCCCATATCGCACTTGACACTCTTAACAAAAAGAAAATACAGATACTGTACCCGATAAAGAAACCGCGTATCGGACTTAATCTCTGCTATGCGGACGGTGCTGCCAACAAACTGATTTTCCTTGCAGCTTCCGCTGCGGATGTTATACTTGTATACCTCAGTATCAGAAGACTTATTCCATAAAAAACAAAAAACACACCGGAGCCTGATAAATAAGCTCTGATGTGTTTTTTTCAGTTATTCAGCTGAGAACTGATTTTTTCACAAGGAAATACAATTATTACAGTGAACGTAAAAAACTTTTTGCGTTCACTGTAATTTTACTGTTATACGTTTACTCCGTAGCTTCTGCAGAGCGCTTCAAGTCCGCCCTGATATCCTGAAGCAACAGCGCTGAACTTCCAGTCTCCGTTGTTCTTGTAGATTTCACAGACAACAAGTGCTGTTTCAATTGAAAAATCCTCAACAAGATCAAATCTGAGAACTTCCTCGCCTGTCATGTCATCGTCTGTAAGCATCTTTGCTACGTGAACATATGCATTTGAAACCTGACCGAAGTTCTGCTTTCTTGCAACTGCATCATGGATAGTTACGGTAATTGCGATTCTTGAAATATTTTCAGGAAGCTTTGAGAAGTCGATTGTGATTACCTCATCATCGCCGTCTCCCTCACCTGTTCTGTTATCGCCTGTGTGAACAACCGCTTCATTTCTGCTTGTAAGGTTATTGTAGAAAATGAAATCCTCGTCACATGTTACCTTTCCGTTGTCGCCGAGAAGATAAACGGATGCATCGAGGTCAAAATCATAACCTCCGTCATACTTGTTTGTATCCCATCCGAGACCTACAAGTGCCTTTACGATTCCTTTGTCGAGACTTACTCTCTGACCCTTCTGAAGACTTACTGCCATAGTATTTTCCCCCTGTTCTTATTAAATAAAGCGCTTTACGAGCTGTGCAACGCCGTCATCTCTTGTGCCTTCACCGATTGCATTGAACTTCCATTCACCGTTGTGTCTGTAAAGCTCACCGAAAACCATTGCTGTCATTCCGTCGTAGTTATCTGAAAGATTGAAACGGCAGAGCTCCTGGTTGTTGTCGTTGTTTACTATACGGATAAAAGCGTTCTTAATCATTCCGAAGTTCTGGTTTCTCTTGTATGCTTCGTAGATAGTAACCGCAAACACAATCTTGTTGTACTGCTGCGGAAGATCACTCAGATATACAAGAACCTGCTCGTCATCACCGTCACCGGCACCGGTAAGGTTGTCTCCCTGATGAAGGATACAGTGTGATCTGTGAGTAAGATTGTTGTAGAATACAACGTCATCATTGCTCTTAATCTTATCGTCTGTCAGTGCGATGGCAACTGCATCACAGTCGATATCCTGACCCCTTGAACCGAAGAGACTGAACTTTTTCTGAGCCTCATCCCAGCCAAGACCAACCATTACTTTCTTTAATCCTGCATTTGATTTGGTAAGGTCTATTTTCTGACCTTTCTGAAGATTTACTGCCATTTTCTTTCCTGCCTTTCACTGTGGAAAAATTAAATATTTCCTTAATTATTTATTATTACCGCATACTGCTTTTCTGATCATGTCAATCGGAACAACAAGGAATGCAAGTACTGTACATATAAGCCATGTTTTAACGTTAAGCGGTTCAACGCTGAGCACATCTCCGCCGAATGTTACAAATACGAACTGAATGAGAAGAAGTGCGCCCATAACAATAAGGAAGCTCTTGTTTCTTCCGATGTGTTCAAACACATTCATTTTTGCTGTTCGTGCGTTAAGTCCGTTGAATGTAATTGCCATCATAAATGTAGCAAACAAAGCTGAACCGAGGTATGCATTGTCAACGCCTCCGAACATTTCCCTGAATGCAGGGAGGAAACGGATGCACAGACAGAGAGCTGTGATATACAGGCCGCTGATTACCACTTCAGTGAACATCGGTTTGCTGATAATGCCTTCATCTCTCGGAATAGGCTTTTCCTTCATGTATTCCTTAAGAGCAGGCTCACTTCCGAATGCGATTGCTGCAAGCGTATCCATCGCAAGGTTTACAAGAAGAAGCTGAACAACTGTCATTATCTGCTCACCTGACTGAATGAAAAGTGAACCGATGAAGCATGTAAGAACGGCAGCCACGTTTACTGTGAGCTGGAATATAAGGAACTTTCTTATACCCTTGAACATCGTACGGCCATAGAGAATAGCCTTTGCTATTGAAGAGAAGTTATCATCAAGAATTGTAATATCTCCGGCTTCCTTTGCGACCTCAGTACCGCTGCCCATGGCAAATCCGACGTCAGCCTTCTTGAGGGCCGGTGAGTCATTTACACCGTCACCTGTCATGCCTACTACAAGGTTGAGCTCCTGAGCGCATCTTACAAGACGGCTCTTGTCTGTAGGAAGTGCTCTTGCAACAACTCTGAGCTTCGGAAGAATTTCCTTAAGCTCATCATCTGTAAGGTCTCCCATTTCAGCTGATGTAAGAGCTACATCTTCATTGTTTTTAAGAAGTCCTGCTTCCTTTGCAATGGCTGCTGCAGTTTCCTTACGGTCACCTGTTACCATTACAACCTGTATTCCGGCACCCTGAACCTCTCTGATAGCGTCAACTGCTTCCTTACGTACATTATCTCTTATTGAAAGAACACATACAAGTGTAAGGTCACCCTCATCACTGTCACCGTCTCTCTTAGCAACACCGAGAAGTCTCATTGAACGGCCTGCCTGCTCGTCAATGTACTGCATAAGGTATTCCTTCTCAGTGAGCTCCTTAACATCGCCCTTTTCGTCAATGTAGTGTGTACATCTCTCCACGATTCGTTCCGGAGCACCCTTTACGTATGTACAGAAGCTTCCGTCGCGGCAGATTGTAACACTTGACATCTTTTTTGTTGAATTAAAAGCGTTGAATTCCTTTACTTCTTCCTTGTTCATCTTTCCTTCAGCCTTCTGATTTACGATGAACTCCATAAGAGCACGGTCTGTGCTGTTTCCGCCTATAATCTGTCCTCTGCTTGCCACTGCACTGTTGTTGATACCGATACCTGTAACAACATCAAGTTCAAGCTGCGGACAGAGGTTTTCCATACTGTCAAACTTTGTAACATTGCCTGTTACAAGCTCAACTACTGAAAGTCTGCCCTCTGTAATTGTACCGGTTTTGTCTGAGAAAAGAATCTTTACACTTCCGGCCGTTTCAAGACCGTTTATTTTTCTTACAAGTACGTTATCCTTTGTCATCTTCATGCTCTGGAATGAGAGAAGAATTGAAGTGAGCATCGGAAGTCCTTCAGGAACGGCACAGACGATAATTGTAACGGCTACTGTAACTGCATTCATCAGGAACTTAAGCCAGCCGATAAAATCTCCCGGAAGTGCACCCTTTACCGCTGCGCTTATGATAACGCCTGCGATAATCGCAATGGCACCAACATATCCGAAAGTTGAAATCTGCTTTGCAAGCTTTGCAAGCTTAACCTGAAGAGGAGTAGCTCTTGTTTCCTCCTGAACCTCGAGTGCAAGCTCACCGAAAAGTGTACTGTCACCTACTGTCTTTACTTCAAGGTATCCCTCACCGCCGCAGACTACAGTACCGCGGTACGCATAGTGCCTGTTAAGAAGGTCCTTGATATTGACCTCTCCGTTTTCAGGATCAGGAACTTTGTCGGCTTCCTCAGTCTCACCGTTAAGTGCTGACTGGTCAACCTTGAGGGCACCGTCAATTACAGTACCGTCAGCCGGAATCTTGTCACCGGCCTGAAGATATACGATATCGCCCTTTACAACGTCACCAACATGAATCTCTGAAAGAGAACCGTCTCTGATGACCTTGGCTGTTTCCTTGGCTTCCTCCTCAGCCTTAAGAGCTGAAGCCTTGCCCTCCTGCTTGCTTTCACTTACTGAAGCAACACCGTTGGCTATAAGTATCGCAACCAGAACACCTACAGGTTCATACCATGCAGTATCTGTCTTCGCAACTCCTGTTTTGTCAAGCACAAACATTATAACCTGAACCACAAAAGCAACAAGAAGAATCATTATCATAGGATCCTTAAATCCTTCAAGTATCTTTTTCCACAGCGGGTCAGGCGGTATCTGTGTAAGATTGTTGGTTCCGTGTTCTGCCCTGGACTTTTCAGCCTCAGCTGAAGTAAGTCCCTTTAATTTTTCATTTGAATTTTCCATAAATAACTTCCTATCTGTTAATCACTGTGATTTACCTTAAATATTTCCGCCTTCAGAAGCATGCTGTCCTCATCTCTTGTAATCCTGAAGGCACATCCGTCGGTTATTTCCGAGGCGTATCCTCTCGGAACGGTATTGCCCTCCGGAGAAAGAAGCCCGTCAACTGCAAGATTGACAAGATAGTACCTGTCGTTTTTTACCTGAATATAGGCTTTGACCTCCCTGTCTGCTGCCTTTTCATCAGGAAATACACTGGAGTACAGATTCCATGAGCAAAGCGGAGTATTGTCATCGGCAATCATTTCTGATTTTTTATACCATCTGCCCGGTGTACCGCGTCTCTGAGCCATAAAGCTGAGTTTCAGAACTGAATTCTGCTTTATTTTTGTTCCGCAGAACGGACACACGGGATTTTTTATGTCATAGAGTACAAAGTACTTTTTTTCGCACGAAGGATTGGAACACCTGTGAATAAGATTCCAGGTTTTCACAAGTCCCCTTTCCCACTCTATTGCGGCAGGTCTGTCTGACGGACTGTGAAGCCCTCTGCAGAAACTGCGCATAAACAGGTCTTCAAGATACGGTCCCAGATCCTTTACAGTAACCTTAAGATTATCCGGCCTGTTCGAAGTGTCGTCCGGATCTTCTATAAAGGTGGCCTTTTCACCGAGCCCGAGATAGTCATCCTCCTCAGGGTTCTGTGAATATATCTTAGGTCCGGTAAGCGGGTGCCTCAGAAAAATATACTCATATATAAGCACCGCCATGGAGTGAAGATCGGTCTGAACTCCCGGAAACTTTCTCTGTTTCCTGTCCATTCCCAGAGTCTGAAGAACCTCCGGGGCAACATAGCCTCTGGTTCCTATTACCTCAGGCGGGAAGAGTCCCGGAACAACAAGCGAGTCTATATCGATAACAACACAGGTTCCTGTGCG
Source organism: Oscillospiraceae bacterium (assembly GCA_045642145.1). Classification (GTDB taxonomy): domain Bacteria; phylum Bacillota; class Clostridia; order Oscillospirales; family Ruminococcaceae; genus HUN007. The sequence goes on from JAZUIH010000038.1 coordinate 7,082, forward strand.
GGGATCAATAAGAACATTGTTCGGCGAAAGATCCGAATGAGCCAGCCCGGCCTGGTGTAGTCTTCTGACTGCCCTTGAGAGAAGTATTGACATCTGAAGCATTGAACGGAAATCGCCAAGCTCCGAGGAATTAAGATACTTTCTGCTCCTTCCGGTAAACCAGTTGCTTTTTTTGTCCTTGCCCTTTATTTTCAGAATCTGTGACGCATTGTCACCGAAAAAGAAATTTTTAGGGTAGGACGGACTCACAATTCCGAACTCCGGACGGACAACTATGCCGACAGGCCAGCAGAAACACTTTGAAAAATATGCTGCTGTCCGTTCGTCATTTCCGGCTGCACCGCCGTCAGCCTCGGATACTGTCGGATTGTAGCGTCCGATTATCGCCTTTATACGGTCGTGAATAGCCGGGTCAGCTGCATTTTCCGGATCGTTGAAAAACTGTACTACGAATGACTTGTCCGGTGTAAAATACGTATGCTTCATACCGCCGCGGGGAGGATTTTTAGTAAGTACATATTCTATTTCACTGCCGTCAGCAAGTACGGCACGTCTGATCATATCCATAAACTAACCTCATTCACCGCTCATTTCACACAGCAGAAGCGTTCTGTCATCAAATGAACCGCGCTCCGTATAATTGTCAAGCCATCTCTGAAGTCTTTCTCTTTTCTTCTCAGGAAGTGACTCACCTGAGTTTCTGACCGATGCACGGCACACAAAATCTCTGTCGTTCCACATATCCTCTGTGGATTTACCAGTGGATTCCGTTATTCTTGACGCATACTGTATCTTTACCTGAACACTGTTGTCATTTACCCACGGATGACTGACAGGCTCCGGAAATTTTTCAGAATTTTCATTATCAGCGCTGCATTCACCGAATGAAATAATATCATTGAGACATAAATCAGTGTAAAGTCTGAGAAGCTCAGGTGAATTAGGAAAATAGTCATCCGCAACACCGTCTGTCATCAGCATGAACGCAGACGATTTTCCCCGCATGATTTTTGTCTTTCCCATGAGAGTTTCTTTTCTGGTCATGCTCTCCGATGTTATAAAATCAGTCTCTCCTGAATAAGCGCCGCTGTCCGGCTGACTCAGGAGTCTGAGAGCCTTTCCGTATTCGGCATCAGCATCCACAGAACAGATGATTCCGTCCCCTATCTGTATCGCTGCTGCAAAATATTCAGTGTGGTCCTCCACGGTTACCGGAAGAACGATACACACAAGGAAAGTACATGAAAAATCCTTAAGCTCAAGATCCCTGTCAGTAAGCTTCAGATACTCATACTTTGTTTTTCTGTCGTCAAATGCCCTTACTACGGCCTCTCTTGCTTCAAGAACCGAGTCCTGAAGCAGTGCAGCAAAATAGCTGCATGCACTTACAAACTCCTCATCACTGTGAGGAAGCGAAAGTCTGTTTTTCATTTCATCAGGAGACTCATTTAGCTTTTTCCTGAGAAAGTCTGCGGCAGCAGTGCAGGACTCCCTGGCACCGATTCTTGAAAACTTTTTTGATCCGGCACCGTCTGATACGGTCATTATTTTCCAGTCACCGGAAACATCGTATTCAAACCAGTCATCGCAGTTTGTACCGTCATGCTTGTGTTTTTTACCGCGTACGCTTGCCGCTGTAACTGATGCAGAAGCTGTGTCCTCTTCTGATGACCTGTACTCCTCATGAGGCTCAGGTTCATCCTGCGGAACAGGCCTGTACTGCCAGAGAAATGCAGTTCTGTTAGTTACATCAAGTTCATCAAAAACAGATACCGGATTCATAAAGTTCCCGATATCATCTTCCGTTACTGAAGAAAGATCTTCAGGGTTAATATCAATTATATCCCCGTCCTGATATCTTTCCTCACTGTTATTAACACCCACGGCCGCTCCTTAAGGTACAATAATGAATCCCTGCGGCGGCGGAGGAAGCTCAACAGGCTGACCCGGAAGTGCATCAACACTGCCCGATGACATTTTGATTGAGCCTGAAACCCATTCAAAGAACTGTGCAAGGTCTCCTGCTGAAAGGCTGTTCATCATAAGAACGTTGTTTGTGATTTTCTTAAGTACTGTAGTGTCAGCCTGGGCACCTGCCGCACATGCGATAATATTGGCAGGTTTTCTGCTCTTAAGCTCCTCAGCTGCCTGTTCCCATTCGTCAGTAGGTGCGCCGTCAGTCAGGATAAATACCAGCGGTTTCCAGTCGCCCTTCTGGGTTTCACTTCCCTTTCTTACTTCATCCTCTATACACTCGGAAAGAAGTCTGAGAGCAGCTCCGAGTGAAGTTATACCGTTAGCCTGAAGATCAGGCTCCTTAAAATCAATTATTTCAGTGAGCGGACAAATCTGCCTTGCAACGCTGTCAAATGTTATTACTGACAGATAAGCTGTTTCAAGTGCCTGAGGGTCGCTTTTAAGTTCCATAAGAAGTGCCTTGACGCCCTGTCTTACCGCTTCAATCGGTTCTCCGTTCATTGAGCCGGATGTATCAAGCAAAAGATATACCGGCAGTCTTCTGATAAATTCTGACATAGTTTTTCTCCTGTTCATTATTTGTTTTTCTCTGCATATATTCTATTGAACTTTTTACAAGTTCACACGAACCGCAAAAAGATATAGCAATATAATATATAACATTGAACTTATTATATATCTTTTTTTAGTATTTGTCAATAAAATACGCTGAAATTTTTCTGCGTTTTTTATCGTAATCGAAAAAAGGAATGCCGTAAATCACCGGCATTCCTTTTCAGGTTTATTGTTCTTTTTAAATTCAGTTTTATAAACGTACATCTTTTCATCAGCGGACTTTACCAGCTCTTCTGCCTCCCCGACAGTTTTTACCATTCCCCAGTCATATCCGAAACTTGCAGTAACCCTGTACGGCCTGTCAGAATTCTCATTGTATGAGTCAAGCCGGCTTATTATGCTCTGTGTCTTGAGTTTCAGATTTTCCTCTGCGTTTGACGACTGACCGACGATAAGAAATTCGTCGCCGCCAAGACGCATGCATACGCTGTCATCTGCACAGACTGATGAAATGATACCTGCAAGAGTAATGATGGCACCGTCTCCTGCGTCATGTCCGTAAACATCATTTATATACTTAAGTGAGTTCATGTCAACAAAAGCTACAAACAGCTGCGTGCCATTCTTTACTGAAAGTTTAAGCTGCTCCTCCATGTGTCCCTTATAGCTGTTTCTGTTATACAGACCGGTCATGACATCACGGGCTGACTTCAGTAACAGAAGAGACCTGACCCTCATCATTTCAAGTGCATTGTTAACATAACGGCTCCACTGCTGATAAATAAAGTTTATAACTGCATTTTCAGGTCTGAACCTCATTACAGAGTAACCGATTCTTCTTCCGTTAAAATGGGATGGTGTAAAATAGAAAACTGCAGGAACTTCACGCTTTTCCTCAAATATCTTAGGAAGCATCTCTGACGAACTGAAATATGTGTTCAGATACGGGTCTCTTGTGCCTTTCATTTCTTTCATGTCCGGCCACTCGCCGAAAAATTCAGGAATACATCTGTAAATGGATATCTTCATTCTGTCAGTATATCCGCATCTGTTTCCGTAAAAGCTGCTGTCATCATTTTCCCAGTCATCACATGTACAAAGAAAATATTCACAGCAGTTGTCAACAAGATATGCATTTTTCATTATCCTGTCCATGCACTCTTCCATACTGCCTGATTCTGTAAGGGCTTCAGCCATATAGCTCTGCAGAAACTTTACCATGTCTATTTCCGGACTTGTGTACGTGGCAATATACCCGTAGTCATCACGTTCACGCTTTCCTGTACTGGTTATACGGCAGCCGCATGACATTCCGCACACAACTTCACCGTATGAGTTCATGCAGCACTCCACATGACTGTTTTCAATTTTTTCCGCAAGCTTAACAACTGCCTCAGCACCTGTCTGGTTTACCGGCGGAATATATGAGGTGAGAGAAACAACATTTGCTCTCGATTCTATTACCCCGTCAAATCCGGTAACTATCAGATCCTCAGGGATTCTGATTCCCCTTCTGATACATTCATTTACAAATCCAAGACCTATATAGTCACTTGCCGCCACAACTGCATCAGGCATTTCTATTTCACCCAGAGCAAGTCTTGCAGCAATACGCTCACCCAGGGTATACCAGAACTCACCGTAGAAAACGTTTTTCTCCTCAGGTTCAATACCGTGAGCTTTCAGTGAATTTCTGAATCCCTTAAGTCTCATCTGCGCAGCCGATGTTTCCCTGTCACCTGCAAGAATGTATATCTTCCTGCAGCCGTGTTCCTCGATAACATGGTCCGTAATCTTTTCAAATGCCGTTACATCATCAGTGGAAACCACGTCACAGTCACCGAGGGTTTCATCAACTGATATAACCGGACAGTGACATTTCTTTCCAAAAAGTTCAGTAATCTGACTGAACAGCGCGCCTTCGGAACCGTACTTAAGATACTGGGTGAGAACTATTACACCGTCAAGAAGATCAAAATTAATTATGTTGTATATATTGGTTTCACCCATGAGATATCCCTCACTGGGATGAGTTTCCTTGACAAATGTTGAAAATACGAGAACGTCATAGCCAAGCTCTGACGCCTGCCTGAATATTCCCTCAAGAACCTTGGCCTGATAAATATTTTCCGGATCAGTTGCTATTACGCCAATCTTTCTGCGTTTACTTCCGGTCATGCTGTTCACCTTCCTCCTGTAACGGATTTTTTCACGGGCTGCTACTGTCTGTCGTAATACGCCTTACCCTTGTCAGGGTAAAAATATGTTCTCAGATATCCGTCCGAAGATACAACAACAAACTCATTGGTTGCCTCAACGTAGTAGACATCATCCTGGTCTTCCTTTTCCTTCTTGTGAAGGGCGTACGGGGAATTTACCACATCTGATGCGGCAAGCTCGTACTCCTCAGCTGATTCAAAGCCCATCTCTTTTCCGTGCTTTTTGTAATGATCGTTAAGAAGCTTACTGTTACGGAATCTGTATTCGGTGTACTCTGCATATTCGGTTACTGTGACTTCTTCAGTCTCAGTAACATCCGGTACTGCATCCGAAACAGTCACTGCTGTTTCATCATCCGCCTGCACTTCTGTAAGCAGAGCGGCATCTTCTGTTACGATATAAGGTTCATCTGATTCGGCCGGCTCATCTGTTTCATGATCTGATTCCGTCACAGTACTGTCAGATGCGCTGCCGGTAATTATCAGTTCAGCCTGCGGGGATTCTCCGTCATCAATATCACCGGAACCCCATCCGAGAAATGCTGACAGTACCTTAAGCAGGACTGCAGCTACGGCAAGCGGTACTGAAATTTTCAGAGCCTTTTTTCCTGTTTCCCTGTTCATCAGACTGCATAACCCTTTTTGACTATTACATCAACAATGTCATTAACGTACTTTGCACAAAGCTCATCTGTCTCAGCCTCAGCCATAACTCTTACGAGCGGCTCTGTGCCGCTTCCTCTTACAAGAATACGTCCGTTGTCACCAAGAGCATCCTCAGCACTCTTTACTGCTGCAAGGACATCTGCATCATTCATTGCTTCGTTCTTGTCTGTAACGCGCACGTTCTTAAGAAGCTGCGGATATATAGTCACAGGTTCCGCAAGCTTTGCAAGGGATGTCTTCATCTCAAGAACAACTTCCATAACCATGAGTGATGTAAGGATACCGTCACCTGTTGAAGCGTATTTTCCGAAAATAATATGTCCTGATTCTTCACCGCCGAGCTTGAAGCCGTTTGCAGACATATTTTCATATACATACCTGTCACCGACAGCTGTCTTTTCATATGAAATGCCTTCAGCGTCAAATGCCTTGTA
>JAZUIH010000039.1:0-2849 GCA_045642145.1 Oscillospiraceae bacterium
CACGCTGTTGACCACAACAAGGCAAACAAGGCAGGACAGGGTAAGGTAACACTTGTACAGGTGTGGGGTCCTAATGACGCAAACTCATGGCTCAGCTCAGGATCAAACGCACTTCTCTTTGACGGAAACAACCAGCCGAAGGCTGCTTACACACAGCTTATGAGTCTCCTTCCTGAATCAGAATGGGGCGACGGAAACAATCCTGTATACGGCGGTAACAGGGTGCCTGCTGCTCCGCCTGAGGTTAACGATGAGGGTTACTGGTTCCACGACACATTTGAAAACGGAACTGACGGCTGGTCTGCAAGAGGCGGCTGCAAGGCTGAATCAAGCTCAGCATCAAAGTACAAGGGTTCGAAATCACTGAGCATTTCAGGCAGAACAGATGCATGGAACGGCGGACAGAAGGAACTTGACTACAGAATATTCAAGGCTGGCGAAAGCTATGCATTCAGTGCATGCTTCACAAATACATCCGGCGCTGATGCAGTTGAGTTCAAGATGACTCTCCAGTATGAAGCAGGCGGAGAAACACAGTACGACAAGATTGCACAGACTTCAGCAAACAAGGGAGAATATGTTCAGTTATACAATCCGGATTACAAAATTCCGGCAGGCGCTTCAAATCTTGTTCTTGTACTCGAAACAACAGAGGAACTCTGTGACTTCTTCGCTGACGAAGTTATCGCAGCACCTGCAGGAACAAAGATCGACGGACCGGTTTCAAATGTAGTCGCACCTACAAAGACAAAGGGCGACCTTGATATGGATGAAAAGATTACAATTGCCGATCTCGTGTTAATGAAGCACGGTCTCCTTGACGGTTTCAGAAGCAGTGCGGAAAAGAGCAACGCAGACGTTGACCAGAGCACTGTAACTGATGCGGCTGATGCTGTAAATCTTCAGAAGTATCTTCTCGGCACCATTTCGGAGTTCCCGGTAAACAAACCGGCTGAACCTGAGAAGAAGCCTATGCGTACTATCTCAGAGTACACAAAGGTTGTTGAGGCACAGGTTGCACTGAATGAACCTGAAAGCTCAAAGCAGCAGAAGGCAGGCGTTAATTACGGAACTCTCGAGAAGAAGAGCTACAACTCAGCATTCTGTAAAAGAGAAAAGAAATACAACGTACTCCTTCCTGCAAACTACTCAAAGGATAAAAAATACCCTGTCTTATACTGCATGCACGGATACTGGGAGAACCAGGACCGTATGATTATCGAAGGCAACGGTAAAATGTATACACAGCAGATTATCGGCAATGCAATTGCTGAAGGTGCTGCTGAAGAAATGATTGTTGTATTCCCTGACATCTTCTCAAGCCAGACAAAGAACGCATGTGACGGCATGAACGATGAAAACAACCAGGCTTACGACAACTTCGACACAGTTCTCACAACAGAACTTATGCCTCTTATCGAAAAGAACTACAGCGTTGCAACAGGCAGAGAGAACACTGCAATCACAGGTTTCTCAATGGGCGGACGTGAAGCTCTCAACATCGGTATGAAGCACCCTGATATGTTCGGTTATGTAGGTGCAATCTGCCCGGCTCCGGGTGCATCAGGTGCATGGAAGTTTGCTTCAGAGGAAGCTGCTCCTTCACTCATCTTCATTACCGCCGGCGGTAACGACCAGACAGTTTACACAACTCCTGAAGGTTACCACAACAACTTCACAAAGAACAGCGTACCGCACATCTGGCACTACTACCCTGCCGGATACCACGGCGACAACAGCATCCACGCTCACATCTACAACTTCGTAAGAGCAATATTCAAGGCATAACATCCTTTATACAGCTTAACATTTTTCAATACTCCATAAAAAAAGCCCGCAGGTTTTCTGATTCCTGCGGGCTTTTGTCCGTGTATCTGCTGCCGAATTCCTTAAGCGCATATGTTTTTCCGCACTGACGCACACCAGTCATTATAAGCGGCTTTCTTCTTTTACTGTCTTTCCATTTTTTCAGGTAATTTATTATATCTCTTTTCAAAGAACCAACCTCCTTTTACAAAAGTCATATGACTTTTGTAATTATTATAGCATACTCCGAAAATATTTGCAAATACTTCACAGCATAAGTCACTATATTTTACACAAATCACAATTCATCAGAAATCATTCCGGATTTCACTGTATTCACAGTTTAAGTACAAATCAAAAAATAAATATGTGCAATTTAATTAATAGACATTTATCATCATCCGGTGTATAATTATAATTATATTTTTATTTTTTAATAATAAAGGAGTTATTTAAGATGAGAAACAAAAACGCTGTTTTAGTAAGTGCAATTCTGTGCACTGCATGTCTTGGAATCGGAGCAGTCACCATTCCTGCAGTTTCAGAAAGTTTGTCCTCAGTAGTACAAGCTGATGATGCAGTTTATGAAGGATTTTTATATTCTGTAAAAAATGGTGAAGCTACAATCACCGGATATGCTGATTCCCTTGATATGTCCGACATAGTTATTCCTGAAATAATAAAAGAGGGTGACAAGGAAATACCAGTTACTGCAATCGGTGAAAGTGCATTTGCAAAATCAAAAGCTGAAAAAATCACTGTCGGTAATAATGTAAAATCTATTGGAAACTATGCGTTTTCATACTGTTCCAGTCTGAAAAATCTCGATTTAGGAAGAAATACGACTTCATTAGGTGACTTCGCAATTGCCTCCAGCTCTTCATATAAAATCAAACTTACTGCTCTGACAATACCTGATAATATTACAGAGATGGGCGATTATATTTTGGGTGACAACGGATATTCCGAAAACCGCACTTCTTTTACAGAACTTATTGTCCCTGCTTCTGTTACTTCAATTGACTCTGTTTTCTCTGGCAGAG
>JAZUIH010000040.1:0-15048 GCA_045642145.1 Oscillospiraceae bacterium
GCTCGTATACAACGACATAATAATCCAGTGCCACGACTACCCGGACCCGGATACCATAGCATCCGGCTACGGCATATTCCGCTACCTGAAGGAACACCGCAAGAAGGTAAGACTTATATACAGCGGCCCCCGCGATATAAGAAAACCAAACCTTCTCATAATGATAGAACGCCTCCGTATCCCCGTTGAGTACGTAACTGAACTGGATTACGAACCGGAGCTTCTCATTACCGCCGACTGCGTTCACGGAGAGAAGAACGTAACTGATTTTACTGCCGGTACCTATGCCGCAGTTGACCACCACGTTTCAGTGAGAAACAGTTCATCACTGTACGAAATCCGTCCGGAGTATGCAAGCTGTTCTTCAATAATTGCCGTAATGCTCCGCGAAGCGGGATTTGACTACAATGCAGACACAAGCCTTGCCACAGCACTTTACTACGGACTGTACACCGACACAAACAGCATGTCGGAAATAAACCATCCTGCAGACCGTGACCTCAGGGACTTTGCAGTCTATGAGAAGGAAACAGTTCATCTTCTTACAAACTCAGTTCTGACACTCCGCGAAATCCAGATTGCAGGTGAGGCACTGAACAGCATAAACAACGAGCAGAACAATCATTTTGCAGTAACCTGCGCAAAGGAATGCGACCCGAATCTGCTCGGATATATAAACGACCTTATCCTCCAGGTTGACACCATCAGCGTAAGCATCGTATGCTGTTTCATTTCAGGAGGAATAAAGATATCCGTACGAAGCTGTATAAATGATATCAGTGCAATGGAGCTTGCAAAGTTCATCACAGATGATATCGGCTCCGGCGGCGGACACAGACAGAAGGGCGGCGGATTCATAAGCGCGGACAAGTGTCCTGAACTGACACCTGTAAATATAGTCCCGTTCCTCATCAGACGTGTTACAGCATACTATGAGACCTTTGACGTTATCAGTGCAGAGTCGTTCAGTGCTGATACCGAAAGCATGAAGGTTTATGTAAAGAAGCCGCAGATAAAGGGATTTATCCCGAGCTGCGATATATACGAAAGCGGAACCACATTCAGAGTAAGGTCAATCGAGGCCGATTTCGAAGTATGTGCTGACGAGGACCTTGTCATCATGACAGACTCAGGGGGCAGCGCATATCCTATGAAACGTTCACGTTTTGAGAGTACATATGCGGTAACCGGAGAGGCTTTTGATGTCCGTTCCGACTATCACCCTCATGCCATAGGCAGGGACAAGGAGTCAGTGCGTCTTGCATTTTCCTGCTGCCGTTCACGCGGAGGAGCGAGAGTCTATGCAAGGGAGCTTGAACGCAACACCAGACTGTACACGATATGGGACAGAAACAGATACATCACCGGAATGGTGGGCGACTATCTTCTCGTCCGCATGGACGATCCGGACGATGTGTACATACTTGAAAAGGAACGCTTCCATGAAATTTACAGGGAAGAGACCGTGCAGTAAAACTGAATAAAAAGACAACGGCGTCTGAGAGTTTTTATCTTTAAAAACACTCAGACGCTTTTTTATACAGCCGCAGCAGACTTCATGTTCTGAAGACGGCAGCTAACAAATTAAAAGGTGGTATATCAAATGAAAAAAATCAGACTCCCGGGAATCGGGGCAAGAATAGTCAAGTCAGGACTTGGCGTTCTGATATGTATGATTATTTATTTTATAAGGGGAGAGGAGGGCATGCCGTTTTACAGCGCTCTTGCAGTGCTGTGGTGCATGAGACAGTATACCAGGGATACCTGGGAAATGGCGTATCAGCGTATTATAGGAACGTTTACCGGAGCGGTTTACGGACTGGCAGTTCTGCTTGGTATCAGATTTTTCGGTAAACCGGATGTAATGATAGTGTACAGTATATGCGCGCTCATGATTATTCCTGTCATATACACAACAGTTGTTATGAAAAAGAAAAACGCGTCATTTTTCTCATGTGTTGTATTCCTGAGCATAACCATTACCCACAGCTTTGATACCAACCCGTATGTTTTTGTATTTAACCGCGTGCTTGATACGTTTATAGGTATTTTTGTGGGCGTGGCGCTGAATGTTGTAAATCCGTACCGCAGGAGGGACAATGAAACACTGTTCATAAGCGGCATAGATGCGGTTCTTGTGTCCGGAAATGACCGGATGATACCGTACAACAAGGTTGAGCTTAACAGGCTCATAAGTGAGGGTGCCAGATTTACTGTTTCCACGGCAAGAACCCCTGCGTCCCTGCTCACCCATATGAGCGGCGTTGAGCTTCGTCTGCCGGTTATCGCCATGGACGGCGCGGTTCTCTATGACGTCAATGACAACAGGTATCTTGAAAAGGTGCCAGTGGAGCCTGATATAAGCAGAAGAGCTGAGAAAATAATCGCAGAGTGCGGATGCCAGTGCTTTGTAAATGCACTCTATGACAACACTCTTATTATCTACTACGGGGAGTTTACAAATGAAGTGGAAAAAAATCTGTTCGAATCCCTCAGAAAATCTCCGTACAGAAACTATACTGATATTAAGTACAGAACTGAAAACGCCGATGTACTGTATCTTATGGTTCTTGATACAGCTGAAAAGACAGAAAATCTTTACAGGGCACTCTGTGCCGGAAATGTATCGGTTGATACAAGAATAAATATAACTGAGTCAGTTGAGTATCCGGGATATATGTATACAAAAATCTATTCAAAATCAGCAAGCAGAAAAAACATGACAGAGGTTCTGAAGAGGTATACAGGTGCTGAAAACGTAATAACCTTCGGAAGCGTAGAGGGAGAGTATGATATTTTCATAAACGATGACGGCGGAAACTCAGCTGTAAAAACACTTAAAAAGCTCTACGAAAGACGCAGAAAGTAAGTTCCGGACAGCTGTCTGCATTTATAGTGAACGCAAAAAAGATTTTGACTTTCACTATAATACTTTTATTTATTGCCTTGCACATTTCCGGTAAAGAAAAAACGGTTACTCAGCTGACCTTACTTTCATTTATTCTGTGCGGACTTTACAAAACAAACTGATTAGTCCATTATTTGTGTATTTTTAAACCGTCCGTTTATTGACCTTCTGACCTGTAAATGATATAATATAAGTATAATAATAACAGAGCAAAGGCGCTTTCGGTATGTTACCGGAGGCGCCTTTTTCTGTTGTATTCATGCTGACTGCAGCAATACTTATCCGAAACGGAGTGATAAAAATGAGCGACATAAAGATTGACCAGTTTTCCAGGGCAGTGGGCAATGCTGATGAAATCAACGAGCTGCTGAGAAGATATGGTGTTAAGTTCGGCATATACAAAAATGGTGTGTTTAAGGAACAGTTCTTTCCGTTTGATCCGATTCCGCGTGTCATAACTGCGGAGGATTTTAAAAGCATTGAAAAGGGACTCGTTCAGAGAGTAAATGCACTCAACGAGTTCCTTTTTGATATTTATCATGAAAAAAAGATTGTAAAGGACGGAATTATCCCGGAGGATTTTATTTACATCTCAAGCGGATATCTTGCGCAGTGTGAAGGGATTACTCCGAAGAACGGCATTTACAGTCATATTTCAGGAATTGACCTTGTTCAGGCCAGGGACGGCGAGTGGTATATTCTTGAGGACAATCTCAGAATTCCTTCAGGTGCCTCATATCCGCTTATAGCGAGGGAGCTTACGCGTATAGCATGTCCTGAGGTTTTTGCGGAAAACTCAGTAACTGACAACCGAAACTATGCTGACCTTCTTGCAAAAACAATGGAGAATGTAAACTGCGGCGGTATAAGTGCTATACTTACACCGGGACGCTACAATGCAGCGTACTTTGAGCATTCATATCTTGCGGAGCATACCGGTTCCGTTCTGGTTCAGAACGATGAGCTGTTTGTTGAAAACAACATTCTGTACCACAGAACATATTCAGGCGGCAAAACAAGGATAGGCGTTCTCTACCGCAGAATTGCAGACGAATACCTTGATCCGCTTACATTCCTTCCTGAATCCCTTATAGGTATTCCGAATCTTATGGAAGCCTACCGTTCAGGAAACGTGGCGATTATAAATGCACCCGGCAACGGCGTGGCAGACGACAAGGGTATATACTATTTTGTTCCGAAGATGATTAAGTATTATCTCGGTGAGGAACCGATACTGAAGAATGCGCCGACATATCTCCCGTTCTATGAAGAGGACAGAAAGTACGTTCTCGACAATATCGGCAGACTTGTTATCAAGGATGTTGCTGAGGCGGGCGGATACGGAGTTGTATTCGGAAGTGACCTGAGTGAGGAAAAACTCAGTGAATTCAGAAAAACCATCATCGCGGAACCAAGACGATTCATTGCTCAGGAGGTAATAGACTTCCTTGACCTTCCGATTCTTGAAGGCGGGGAAACAGTGATGCGTAAGGCTGACCTGAGAGCGTTTGTACTTTCCGGAAGTGATACCGTTGTGTGGGCATCAGGACTCACACGTTTTTCAAGAAATCCTGATTCATTCGTAGTAAACTCATCACAAGGAGGAGGTTTCAAGGACACATGGGTACTATCTCGATAGAACACGGCGACCGCCTTTTCTGGCTGGGCCGTTATACAGAAAGAGTGTATACAACACTTAAGGCACTTCAGTCTCTTTACGACAGCATGATTGACAGAAAGTGCGACTGCTCGGAATATCTCGGCTATTTCGGACTTGAAAATACATATAAGGATAACAGTGCATTTCTGCGCAGCTTTCTCTATGACAGGAACAATATAAATTCGGTTTCCTACAGTCTTAAATGTGCGTATGACAACGGCATTGTGCTCCGTGAGGAAATTTCGACATCGGCGCTGTCATTTCTCCAGATGGGAAAGGACACACTGTTAAAGTCAGAAAAATCAGACAACACGCGTCTGTCACTTCTGCCTCTTGAGGATATTCTCTTCGGATTCTGGGGCTGTATTTCAGACAGCGTTTATGATGATGAGATAAAGAATATAATCTGGTGCGGAAAAACAGTTGAGCGTCTTGACCTGTATCTCAGAATGAATTTTTCATATGATGACGTTAAGCGCGAGTTCCAGAGACTCAGCAGAAATCTTGAAAATATTCCTGAAAACACACCTTACAGATGCAATACAAAGCGTTTTTCAGAGCTTGCGGATATACTTTCGGACGAGGCAAAGTACAGAGAGTTCCACGGCAGGGCACTGAATATTCTCAGCCGTCTGTTTGAGTCAGAGTCAGAGGTGAGCGCATGAGGACGATTGATTTTTATTTTTCCGCAAAGCTTACCTTCGATGACTACGTTCATTCACACTCATTTGCACTGAGGGTTATTCCGCCTGAAACGGAAACGCAGCATATCGTGTCATGCACAATGAACATCTCACCGAACACGTCAACAGTTCAGACTGTCGACGCATTCGGCAACAACGTCACATCAGGATATATACGTGATGACCACAGATTTCTTGATTTCAGCATAAAGGGTCAGGCGGTTACTGATTCCGGAAAATGCAGAACTGACTATATGCCGTGTTATCTGTACCAGTCTGAGTACACAAAACCGGATGAGGCAATTACTGCGTTCTGGAAGGAAAACAGGGAAAAATGTCAGGGCTGCACTCCTGATGAGAAGGCGGCATTTTTCTGCGATATTTTATCAGACACGATTGAGTACAAAAAAGGCGTAACAGATACCGATACAAAAGCTTCAGAAGCATTTGCACTTAAAGCCGGCGTGTGTCAGGACTTCTCGCACATACTCATATCCCTTCTGAGACTTGAAGGCATAGCCTGCCGCTACATAGCCGGCCTTGCCTTCTGCGACGGCGAAACCCACTCCTGGGTTGAATACTGGGACGGCAGCTGCTGGAAAGGCATCGACCCTGCCAACAACTGTTCCACCGATGATGCCTACCTCGTCATCTCCCAGGGCCGCGACTTCCGCGACTGCGCCATCGACCGCGGCATAATGTTCGGCTCCTACACCCGCCAGATGCACCTCGTCCGCACCGAACTGAAATAAATCCGACACCGCGAAGGGTCAAAGGGGCGACCGCAAAGCCCCTTTCCGGCAGGAATGATACCGTTAAAAAGCAGATAACAAACTATGACAAACTACCGCGACAAATAATATTTTCAACGAAAGGCAATTCAACCATGATAGAAACAATAGCAAGCACCGCCCTTGCAGTAAACGAAAAACTCTGTATTCAGAAGCGACGAATACAGAACGGCAGAAACAAAACCAGACTGAGCTTCGTCACCGGTACCCACGGTGACGAACTCGAAGGCCAGTACCTCGCATACTTACTCGGCAGCTACATCGACAGCAACATAACCTGCCTCGACGGCATAGTCGACATCTACCCAGCCCTCAACCCGATGGGCATCGACTCAATAACCCGCGGAATCCCGATGTTCGACCTCGACATGAACAGAATATTCCCCGGAACCCGTGACGGCACGATGATGGAAGTAATATGCTCATCAATTATCGATGACATCTCCGGCTCCGACGTCTGCATAGACCTCCACTCAAGCAACATCTTCCTTAAGGAGCTCCCGCAGATAAGAATGAGCGTCCCGACTGCCGAAACCCTGATGCCGTACGCAAAACACCTTAACGTCGACTTCGTCTGGGTACATGAAAGTGCAACCGTACTTGAGTCAACCCTTGCACACTCCCTGAACACAAGAGGTACAAAAACCCTCGTTGTGGAGATGGGCGTAGGCATGAGAATCACTCAGGAATACTGCAGACAGGCATTTGACGGAATCATAAACCTCATGGTTCACATGGGAATCTGGAAGGGCGAAGCCCCTGCAGTAAGAGAACCTGTAACCTCTGTAAACCGAGATGTCGGATTTGTAAATTCAGCAGCAGCGGGAATATTTGTACCGTGTGTTGAGTTCGGCTCGGAAGTCAGAAAAGGCGACCATATCGGTGACGTACTTGATCCGCTTACTTCAAAGGTAACTGAAAAAGTTGAAGCAGTCTGTGACGGACTCGTGTTTACTCTTCGTGAGTATCCTGTAGTTTACGGCGGCTCGCTTCTTGCGAGAATACTTGAACCTGAGAAGGAGGCAGCTAAGTCATGAAGAAAAAAATACTCTATTCATTGAAGTCCCCTTACCGCGGTCAGCTTGACGTTACAGGCTTCAGATTCGGACACGGCGAAAAAACCATGGCCATTGTCGGCGCTATGCGCGGAAATGAAGTCCAGCAGATGTATGTCTGCAGCCGCATGATCCAGGAACTCAGAAAGCTTGAGGCGGACGGACTTATTGCCGACAACTGCGAGATACTCGTTGTTCCGTGCGTAAACTACTATTCCATGAATATCGGAAAGCGTTTCTGGGCAATGGACAATACGGATATAAACAGAATGTTTCCGGGCTATGACCTCGGAGAGACTACTCAGCGTATTGCTGACGGTCTGTTTCAGAAACTGCAGGGATATGAGTACGGTATTCAGCTTGCCAGCTTCTATCAGCAGGGTAACTTTATGCCTCATGTAAGACTTATGGACACCGGATTTACCGACAGCGCTCTTATGAAGGATTTCGGACTTCAGTACGCCATTGTAAGAAAGCCGAGACCGTATGATACAACTACACTGAACTACAACTGGCAGATATGGGAGACCAAGGCGTTTTCAGTGTATGCCAATGCAACTGACGTTATAGACGAGCATTCCGCAGAGGAGGCCGTTGCCGCAATAGTAAGGTTTATGGCTGCAAGAGGTATAATTTCAGTTCACACAAGACCCGGCTACATGACGGAAATCATAGACGAATCCGAAACCGTTCAGATTCAGTCAGAGGCGGCCGGTATTTTCAGAAGCCGTACTGAGATGGGAAGCAGTGTCAGACGCGGCGATCTTATTGGAATTATCACCGATCCGTTTGACGGAGAAGTGATTTCCGAGATAAGAACTCCGGTTTCCGGCGTTGTGTACTTTGAATACAACAATCCTCTGATCAATGAAAAAACCGTGTGCTACAAAATCATAGTCACAGAAAAATAAAAAACTGACCTCCGTATGCATTTTGCCTTCGGGGGTCAGTTTTTTCGTTATTAAGGATTACCTGCGCCGTTTTTATACAGTCTGTCGGAATGATCTGACTGCGCATCATGTACGCCGGACTTAATCAGTGCTTCCTTAAAAACTGTCAGTAATTTTTGAAAGATACTGCCGTATCGCTGCAAGGTCGGCAAGGGTTACGTTTCCGTCTCTGTCCACATCAGCGCCTGCTTTTTCCCTGACGCTGAATTCCTTTTTGTCAACAAGCTTCACTGCAACTGTTGAAAGGTCGGTAAGGTCAACAGCACCGTCACCGTTCACATCTCCTGTCAGAAAGTTTTCAGACTGTTCAGGCGGTAGAACAGGTTCGCTTCCGGCAGAACTGTATGCGTCCTGAAGAAATGAAACCACCCATGCAAGTGAGGCATTAATGTCAGGGCCGGTGATATTTGAATCCCATATTTCCACGTTGTCGCTGTAACACCTCTGTGAAGGGATGCCGGGATAATATTTAAGTCCCATTGATAAAGATAATTCGTCGCTGAGAGCGGCGGATGGTCCGCTGACTATTACTCCGTCAGGAGGTGAAGGCAGCCACCGGTCAGCCTGATTTGCCCAGAATGCGTGTACAGGATTCCGGGTACAGTATGAACCGTATCCGGTTATATATGAGATTCCGAAAGGATTTGTACCGAGAAGATAATTCATTGCTGAATTTGCCCCTTCAAGGAATTCCCTGTTTCCGGTGATATCATTTGCATATGCCATAATCAGTGCATTGTTAAGAACCATCACGTTCGAACGGTGCTCATAGCCGGCGGATAAGGATTCGTTATCTCCATCGTCTGTACAGTCTGAATGAGGCCCGTCACATGTAAACGGCAGACCGTATCCCTGTTTTTCCGATATATCAAGATACGTTCCGGCAGTGTCCTCAAGCGATTTGTTCAGAATTTTTCTTTCGGAGTCGCTGAGCAGACCGGAGTGAAGCAGAAGTGAAAGGTTTCCGGCATCTGCAGTGTTTGTGCGGTCAAAGGCACTGAAGGTGGTATATTCACGGTTCAGCCGGGAAGGATGTGCCGGTGAAAATACGAACGGATTTTCGTATTTTTTAAGCTCGTCATAGTATTTTTCAGAATCAGGATCGTTCATTTCACATGCGGATATAAAGAGCTCGCATGCTGCCCAGTATGCTTCATCACTGACGTCCATGTCACCGTGGGTATCACTCCATGCCGGCTGATACTCCGCAGCATAAAGGGATTTCGGATTAAGTGCCTCCTTTACCGTTCTGTAATGCTCAGTCGGATGTACTGCGGCCGTGAGGTCGGCAGGGTAGTATTCTCTCAGGAATGCCTGATATGATTTTTTAGCCTCGCTTAAATAAAATCCGGCCTTTTCGCTGTCATACGGTTTCCACAGACGTGCCGCCTGGGCTGCACATGCCGCGTAATTGAGAGTGGCAGCCAGTGTCGGAGGCTGAATTATTCTTACAGAACCCCATTCAGTCTGATAGTCAGACGGACTGCTGCCGATATAAGTCGGTCTGTGATCGGATACGCTGTGATATACAAGTCCGGCCTTGTCTCCCCAGACAGGCTCATCCTCTCTTACAACCATTGATGACATCCAGTCAAGTTCAAAGGCTGCCTCGTCAAGTATATCAGGTATGCCGTTTCCTGTTTCCGGTACAGTGACTGTACCGGAGCCGTCATCAAATTTACTGCTGCCGCGTGCGAGACTGTATTCAAACATATTCTGCAGAGTCCATACTGATATACCGCCTCCTGCGACACATTTCTGATGACTTCCGGTTTCACTCCATCCGCCTGTAACATCAGCGGATGATGAGGCATTATCCGCAGTGACCTGTTCTTTGAGCAGCTCTTCTGTCTCACTGCGTACAGTCTGAATATATGCAATGTCCTCCGGATTTTCAGCACTGTGCTGAAGCTGCATGCTGTTTTCGTGACCGGAGATAATATATTCCTGCTGAATTTCTATGCCTGAGCGGTTCTGGTAGAAGTAATTAACTGAATCAGTCAGCAGGTTATGCTCCTTTTCAGAATAGATGTCGTTTCCTATTCTGAACTCCTGTGACCTTGCTTTTTCCGTTTTAAGATAATATTTCCCCGGTATACTGTATCCGGAAAAATCAAGCTCTGCGACTGTATCTCCGGAATCACGGTCTTTTTCAGCAGCTCCGGCCTTTCCTGTAAATACAGTTTTTCCGGTTTCAGCATCAATCAGTTCAAATTTTTCTCCGCCATCAACATCAGTTGATGAAATTCCGCGAAAACTAAACAGCGCTCCCTTGTTATCACCCAGTATCGCCTTTTTTCTTCCGCTGGTAAAGTATCCGAGCTGGTTTACTGAAATAAAACCGTCTGCGAGTCCTGTGCGTGAAGCGTAGTACCAGTAAGGGTAATCAGGCTCCGTACAGTCCCGACAGCTGCTGCACTTTATGCTAAGGTCATCGAGCCACAGAACATCACCGGATCCGGCGTTCCCGCCCCAGGTGTTTCCGTCTGCATACTGAAACGACCATTCGGAATTTTCGGCATCCACCGTACTGATAAACTCTCCTGAGTACTCCTTCCACTCAGTTGTAAGCTTCAGAGGCGTACCCCGGTTTCCTCCCATTGAAGGTCCGTATATCAGGGTGTCGTTACCGCTTGTGATGTAGTCTTCGTCGCCTTTGATATTGCCTATTCTGGTGAACAGCTCCAGACCTTCGCGTTCTGAACGGGCGCGGAAGCTTACTGTATATCTGTGTCCTTTTTTCAGTAAAATCTCTCTTTGTCTGAACTGAAGATCCCATCTTTCATGATCCTCACCTGAAGGTTTTATTATTTCTATCCTGAATGCTCCGTCACGTATCTCCGTAAGCTGTTTCGCTGCATAGGATGAAGCAGAATGCCACGGCCAGTATCTGCCGTTTTCAAAGTCAATTGTCACAGCACTGGCAGTATCTGGCAAAGCTAAAGCTGTGTATGCCGCGGACATGGTCAGTGCGGTGACGGCAGCTGCAGTCCTTCTTAAATTATTTCTGAACGTTTTCCTTCTCTTCATAGCCGTTAGTCTCCTTTCGATTGCAGTAAGCGGAAAATGAAAGTCACTGTATATGATATGTCATCTTCGTGCGTACAGGCCGGCAGCAAACGCATTCGTTTAATGTGTCTGCTGTGTTTGTTATATAATATCGTACTCAGAACGGGTTTCCGGACATAAAATACAGTCATCGGCAAAAAAATGTTTTACCGGCGACTGTCAGCCGTTACTGATATGATTTATGCATTCATTTTCGTGTATTGAAAAAGCTGTAATCATATGGTATACTATAATACATCAGAAGAAAAAATTTAAAACGAACACGGAGGTTCGCTATGATGACTTATGAAGAAATAAAAAACAACGAAGCAATCAACACATACATCAGACATGCCGACAGGTCTCTCGAGGCAGTAGGATATACGGAGCACTGTTTCCCTCATGTGACATTTGTCGCTGAGAAGGCAGGATACATACTTGAGACTCTCGGTTACGACCAGAGAACAGTTGAGCTTGCAAAGATTGCAGGCTATATACACGACATCGGAAATCTTGTAAACCGCGACGACCACGGCCAGAGCGGAGCTATTATGGCTTTCAGGGTACTCGACAGTCTTGGATTCCCGGCAGAGGAGATAGCTGTAATCACAGCGGCAATCGGAAATCACGACGAAAAAACAGGTTCTCCTGTAAATGACGTTGCCGCAGCCCTCATAATCGCTGACAAGTCGGATGTACGCCGCAGCCGCGTACGCAAGGATCAGGAAAAGAGCACGTTTGACATTCACGACAGAGTTAATTACTCGGTAAAAAAAGCAGAACTCAAGATAAATGAAGCCCACACAATCATCAAGCTGAAGCTTACCCTTGACACACACTTCAGTTCAGTTATGGACTACTTTGAGATTTTCATGGAGCGCATGCAGCTCTGCAGAAAAACAGCCAAAACCCTTGGCCTTGAGTTCAAGCTCATGATAAACGAAACACAGCTTATGTAATAAAGCATTTCGCCCCGTGACTGATTCAGTTCACGGGGCATTTTATAGAGAGACAAAAAGCCGGACAGCCCCGTAATAACTGTCCGGCTTTTGTATATGAAAACAGAATTTTTTTATCTACGGAAGTGCTGATATCAGCGTTTCCTTATCTATATGTTAAAAAAATGAAGGGTTAAAAAAGTTCTCCTTTCCTTAAGTATTTTACGGGTAACGTTTTCTCTGTTGTTAAGCAGTATAACATTTAATTATGTTTTAATTGTGTTTTATCATATAAAAATTTTTGATAATAAAATGTGACATTCGTCTTTCATTTTTAAAACTATTTTAAGGTTTGTATTTTATAATAATCCTGCAGAAATATGTACGTGAAAGGATGACTTGTAATGGCAAATGTTCTTATAGCGGATGACAGCATGGAAATGGCACTGGTGCTGAAGGAGTATGTCGAGAAGGAAGGATACACTGTTCTTCTTGCCCAGGACGGCGGAAAGGCACTGGAGATTTTCTCGTCAAATGAGCTCGAGATGGTCCTTCTTGATGTAACCATGCCGGTTCTGAACGGATTTGATGTATGCCGCGAGATAAGAAAAACATCCAATGTCCCTGTAATTATGATAACAAGCCACGGCGATGACTTTGAGAAGATAATGGGACTCGGAATAGGCGCAGATGACTATATTGTAAAGCCATGCTCACCTAATGAGGTAGTGGCAAGAATGCGCGCTATTCTCAGAAGAATATATTTTGAACACAGCAGCGAAAACAAGGGACACTGTCTTAAGATTTCAAACCTTGAGATAGATATGGACAACTTCAGGGCATGTATAAACAAAAATGAAGTAATGCTCACCAAGAAGGAACTCGAAATTCTCTGGACACTGGCGGAAAACAGGGACAAGGTGTTTACAAGGGAAAACCTTCTCAACAGTCTCTGGGGCTATGACTACTACGGCGACTGCCGTACAGTTGACTCACATATCAAGAGACTCAGGGCAAAGCTTGATGAGTATCCGCATGACGGATGGGGCGTTAAAACCATATGGGGAGTCGGCTACAAGTTTGAGGTGAATGAAAGCAATGAAATCCGATAATCTGACCGTTCTTCAGGAAAAGCTTGCAGAGACCGTAAGAAAGTCTGAGGCTGAGAAGGAAGCCGGAAAAAACTTTGTATCTGCAGTTGCGCATGAACTCAGGACGCCTGTTGCGGTAATCCGCGGCTCTCTTGAGGCACTGTGTGACGGTGTGGTATATGAACGTGAACAGGTAAGTGAATATCACAGACAGATGCTCTCCGAAAGCATATATCTCCAGCGTCTTGTAACGGATCTCCTCGAGTATTCACGTCTTCAGAATGCTGAGTTCAGTATTGCCGCGGAGCCGGTAATGGTGCATGACGTACTGACGGATGTGTGCAGGGGAATAAGACGAATTGCGGACGAAAAGGGAGTACTGCTTTCCGTTCAGGAAAACGGCCCGTTATTTGCAGTAAACGGAGACTACGCAAGGCTCAGACAGATGTTCATAGTTATTCTTGACAATGCAGTGAAGTTCACTGAGCCCGGCGGGAGTGTTTCCGTAACTGAAAAAGAGGCGGACGGAAAACTTTATGTAACCGTTTCGGATACCGGCTGCGGAATACCTGAAAATGAAATATCAGATATATTTGTAAGGTTTCACAGGTCGCATTCGGATATGAACAGAAGCGGAACAGGACTCGGACTTGCCATAGCAAAGGAAATAGCTTCACGTCACAGTGCGGAGATAAAGGTAAGCAGCGTGCCGGGCGAAGGTACCTCATTCACATTTGTATTTTCCGGACGGATTACGCCGGAGGAAACGGCACAGCATTTCATATCCGGCACACAGGCATGAATAAAATAACCCCCGTGCGGGCTTAAAACAATATAACAGCGCAGTAAAGTACGTAAACACGTATTCTTGCTGCGCTTAATTTTATCATTCAGAATGCTTAATGACAGCACCGTTCTGATTTCAGTAACAAGCTGACTCTCCTGAAAACGCTTCATCCTGCTGATTGTGCATATTAACTAAATATAAATGAAAAATATTAAAAAAATGTGCAGAAAATTTCGGGCTATTTTGAGATTATATATTGACAAACGGCGTTTTTATGGTATAATTAGAAAGTGTGATGCTGTCATCACACTATAACAAAATATTTTAAGAAGGAGGAAAAATAATGCCTACGTTTAACCAGTTAGTACGTAAGGGAAGAGATGTTCTGGAGGTTAAGTCAACTGCTCCTGCTCTTCAGAAGGGCTACAATGCTAAGAAGAAGATCACAACAGATGCAAGCTCACCACAGAAGCGCGGCGTTTGTACAGCAGTAAGAACTTCAACACCTAAGAAGCCTAACTCAGCTATGAGAAAGATTGCCAGAGTAAGACTTACAAACGGATACGAAGTAACAGCTTACATCCCAGGTATCGGCCACAACCTTCAGGAACACAGCGTTGTTCTTATCAGAGGCGGACGTGTAAAGGACCTTCCTGGTGTACGTTACCACATTATCAGAGGTACTCTTGATGCTCAGGGCGTTGCAAAGAGAATGCAGGCTCGTTCAAAGTACGGTGCTAAGAGACCTAAGGCTGGCGCAGCTAAGTAATTTCAAACTGAAAAGCGCAATCATTCATTAATATAGGATTCGACTACCACAGGATTTTTGTGGAGATTATATAGATTAATATATACCTCTCTGCATGGTCTTGACGGGTGATCATTAAAGATCAAACGAGTACCTATGAGTTCATTTACAATTATATGAAGGAGGGAAGCGAAAATGCCAAGAAGAGGTAATATCGCAAAGCGTGATGTATTACAGGATCCGCTTTACAATTCAAAGCTGGTAACACGCTTAATCAACAACATAATGCTTGATGGTAAGAAGGGTGTTGCTCAGAAGATCGTTTACGAAGCATTTGAAATCGTCGCTGAAAAGACAGGTGAAAATGCTCTTGAAGTTTTCGAGAAGGC
>JAZUIH010000041.1:0-2436 GCA_045642145.1 Oscillospiraceae bacterium
TATTTAGTCTTTCTGTTACTTAAACAATCGACATCCATGAACAGTTTCCGTGGGCATTATTGGGGTATTATCTGAACAACAAATTAAAGGCAGTCTCCTCCTTACAAACCGGATAATTACAATTTAGCCATACCAAGCAGCTTATTCTTCAGAATGCAGAAATCAGCTATATTGACTTTTCCGTCACTGTATAAGTCAGCAGCTTTACCGGACCTGATATCAGTGTCTGAAAGGCCAAGCATCCATTTCTGAAATTCAAGTGCATCAATGACATTCAGCACGCCGTCAGAATTAATATCACCTGAAACAGATGTGTCAGGTGTATCTGCATCAAATGCGCCCAGAAGTTCTGATTTTTTCCGCTGAATCAGTAACTGACTGCAGCTATTGTCTCTTCAAGTTTTTCCTTTCTCAAAGCACAGACAAGCACTGCAGCAGGAATTATAACTGCAATCAGATTTTTTACAGAATAGGAATTTATAGCACTGTTTTCAGCGATTCCGCTGAGTACTCCTGAACTCAGGAATGCTACAAGATCAATCATTGCATGAATAAGTGTACATAACCAGATATTATTTCTGCTTCTGAAATACACTGTACCGAACATGATGCCAGTCGGGATAAAGGATACAGCCTGAATAAGCGCAGCACCGGCACTTATGCCAGGGACAAACATATTTGTCAGATGTACAAGTCCGAAAATGCTTCCGGAAATAATAAGGCCCTTACGTACGGAGCTGACTGTATCTCTGCCGGTAAAATCCATAACTGCATTCTGTACAATACCGCGAAACAGTATTTCCTCTGAAAAACCGACTAATATCATCTGAGCAACAAAAAGTATAATTTCCGGAACGGAAGCTGTAATCGGGTCATGGTTAAAAATATAGTTCAGAAGAACTATACCATATAGAACAAAGAGTGCAGAAATCGTCGAAGCGCCTTCACGAGCACCTTTTAAGCTAAGTTTTAATACATCTGTCCGTTTCAGTACTATAAGTGAAAGTACAGCAAGCAGCGAAAGTGTCAGCTGTGAAGCAAAGTTCAGCTGGTAGCTGCTGCTGAATAACGCTTCAATAAAAGTGCCTGCTGCCCTGCATAACATAAAACAAAGTGCTGTGCATCCGAGTGCGTAAAATACTTTTTTCATAAAAATCATATCCTTTCAGTTATCTATGAGATTTGAATTACAGTGAGTGGCAATTTCATTTGTCGTTCACTGTATCTTTCCGATAACTGAATCATAGCATATTTTTCTGATATGCAACAGGACATGAAACGAGAATTACGTATTTCTGCGGGCAGACATGTTTGTCCTGTACCTGAAAATCACTTAGTTTGCAACCGAACCCACAATAAACAGGGGCAGTGCCAGTGAAATAACAAGCAGCACTCCGACAATACTCAGCAGAACTTTAACGGTACGCAGAAATGATTTTTTTGACTTGTTCTGTCTTTCAAGTTTTCCGGTTGTAAACGCAATACTTTTTAAAAGCGCAAAATATATAAACGCAGTACATAATAATTTTATATATGCTGTCAGTGTCTCGTGGCTTTCTGATAAAGCAAATGCATTGAGTGCCATATAGATAATCATTGCAATTAAACCGGCAACAGAATACGCAGTTACTTTTCCGGCAAGTTTGTTACTTTCGGAGCCGGCGTATTCGATTATTTCCGAAACGGCATCATTGTTTCCGGACGCTGTCCCGGAACGTTCACCGTTTATAATATCCCTTATATCAACTTCATAGAAATCAGCTATTTCCCTGATGATACCTATGTCAGGCATATTCACGCCTGTTTCCCATCTTGAAACAGTTCTGCCTGAAACACAGAACTGTTCAGCAGCCTTCTCCTGTGTAATCCCCTTTTCCTTTCGAAGTTCCCTCAGAAACTCACCTGTTTTTTTCTGATCCAATTGTTTCTCCTCTGAATGTTACAGTGAACTTCAGTATGGTTCTGTCGTTCAGCTGTACTGGTTTCTGTTTTGTCTGTCAGTAAAATTTATCCGCCTGAACCGTCAGACTTTTTCGTACATACGGTATATCAGGCAGCAACAGTTCACAGTAAAGTATAACACAAACGCAGAATGAATGCAATTATACATGATATCAGTTCTTATCCTGAGGAACAAATACTGATAAATGCAGGGACTGTTAAGAAACAGCCACTTTTTTCTATAACAACAGCCACCTCATCTGAGGTGGCTGTTACCATTATTCTGCATCATTATAAAGCGATGTAATCACCTTCGAAAGATACTGCCTGTACGTTGCAAGGTCGGCAAGCCGCACCTCGCCGTCGCCGTCCACATCTGCGGTTTTCTTCTGTGCATCAGTAAATTTTATATCCCCTATAAGAAAAAGTGAAAGTGCTGAAAGGTCTGTAATATCAGTATTACCGTCGGAATTTACGTCACCCGGCTTTGAAAAA
>JAZUIH010000042.1:0-20429 GCA_045642145.1 Oscillospiraceae bacterium
ACTAAAAGAGATATATTTATGCTTCGTTACTGGTATACAATGCCGCTCCGTGATATTGCTTTAAAGCAGCATATGAAGGAAGGTACTGTAAAATCAGTTCTGAGCCGTACCCGCTCCGAATTAAGAGAATATCTTAAAAAACGTGAACTTTACTGATGAGGTAGATAAATGAAAAAGAACGAAAGTATTTATAAAGCGCTTCAGAATATGCCGGAAAGATATATAGAATCGGCATATGAAGAAAAGGCAGTAAGAAAATCCGGCATCAGCTGGAGGTCAGCTGTCTCCGCAGCAGCGTGTTTCCTGCTTATAGTTTCTCTGCCGGTTTATATAATGACAAGAAAACCGGTTCCTGCAGAAAGCATTATTCCGGATACAGCTGAAACCACTGCCGTATCCATGGAAGAATCAGTACCTGTGCAGGAAAAATGCGATAATTCACAGCTTATTGAAAGTATAAGAAATATTAACTGTACTGAAATCAGTACCTTCATCCCGGACGGGAAAAGTATAGCTGTGCCTGATTCTGACGGATATTACAGAATTCATTTTCTTGTGAATAAAAATCTGGAATCTGAAATCAATTCGGATATAGAAGCGCTATCAGATTATCTTTACGAAAATTTCCACGATGAATACGGTGATGAACTGTATGAATACAGTTCATTTCCGGATCCTGAAGACCTGAAAAGGGCACATGGAATCAGATGTACCATCGGAGCCGTGAACGGATACCTGACCGTTGAGATGTGTTATTTCAACGGCCGTGTCCAGCATATGCGTACACTTAATTATAATCTTGTGACTGAAAAGAAAATAAATGATTTTTCAGAAATGTTTCTTGACCCTGAGAATTATATTCAGGCAGTAAATGATTTCTACCGTGAATCTGATAACGGATACGATGAGAGTATACTCTCCGGGAACCCTGAAAGATTCACATGTTACGGTTTCTATGATAACAGCGAATATGACCCCGGATATTATATAATGGGATATGGCGGTCTTCCTGAAGCATCAGGCTTTATTCCGCAGCTTGTTAATTATGACATGAGCGGTCTTATTGAAGAAGAGTACATTTACAGAAATGTTTTTATTCCGGATAATCTGTACTCAGACTGCACGGAAAACGGTGTTACATACCGGTTCATTAATGAAGGCGAAGGCGGTAAGCTCAGCCGTGATACTGCGGATGCAGTGAACACCGTGCTCAGAAGACTCGAAGACGATGCAGTAAAAAAGTTCAGGGATGAGTTCGGTGATTTAACTGAGATAAGGGTTGAGGCAGTAAGCACACCTTATATCGACAGCAGGCTTCTTATGTGGATTATAAATATCAGCGGATATGACAATGATGGAGTACGGACAGTACACTTTGATGATGATGACCATACAGAGGAAATAAGGGGGATTACCCGGACGATGGGTTACATGTATGACGCAGTAACCGAAGAACCGGTTAATCTTACTGATATCATCAGTCCTGATTTAATCCCTGAGCCATGGCCGATTTCAGTATCAGTTGATACCGGCGATTATGAAGCTGATGAAACTGATGAAGCTGCAGGCTTTGACAGAGGATATATCAGTATTTCCTCCGGGGAAAACATGTATGACAGCTGCGGAGTGGATTTTGTTTCCTCAAAGAGCGGAATGACAGTATCTTCAGGTATATCCTTCAGCGATCTGCCTCAGAAATATATCGCAGAATAAAATCCAGGAAACTCCGGCAAGTCCGGGGTTTCTTTTTTCGTTTCCGACCACTTGTGCAGCTGTGATGACCACCTTTGTAAAATCTGTTTACTTTGAATTTCCTTCGGATTATAATAAAGAAAACAGATACAAAACGAAGGAGGTTATCCCATGAAAAAAATAACTGCATTATCCCTGGCACTGGCACTTCTGTGCAGCGGATGCAGTGCGCAGAAGAAGGATGAGACAGTCTGGCCGGACAGTGATCAGATGTGGAACAGGTTTAATGTTATGGAAACGGAAACCGGATATTACTTTAACGGTTCATCCAGCCTGTTTCTTCAGTACCGTGACAAGGCAACCGGAAATGAAATATTTCTGTGTGACAAGCCGGAGTGTCCGCATGACGGCAGAGATACCTGTGTGGCAACTTACAAGGACATGCACTGCAGCAAAGTAATTCTCTGTAACGGCGCACTTTACTTTGCCGGTGTGGAATCGGACGGTGAAAACGTTACTGCCTCTGTATACAGGGCAGCACCGGACGGTTCCTCTGTTGACAGGCTATGTACACTGATGACCCTGAAATATACTTCAGAATCTGCAGAAATCGGATTCATGGCTTCCGGTTTCACAGTACACAGAGGATATGCATTTGCAGACGTTATACTGACTGATGTGTCAAAGGGAAGTAATTTTGCCGGATATATCGGAGGCGGATTATGCAAAGCCAATCTCAGGACAAATGAAGTAACTGTAATAAAGGAGTACAGGGATTACTGGGATGATGAATACAGAATGAATGGTGAATTCATCTGGACATGCGGAGACAACATCATTTATCAGAACAGAAAAAGCGGTATGCTCAGGATGAACATAAAATCAGGGGTTCCTGAGAAGATACAGGCTGAAAACAGCAGTGGATTCAGATATTATCCGGTCGCTTCAGACGGAAATACACTCTATATACAAAAAGTTTTATATGAGGACGAAAACAAGGTACGCGATACAATGCTGATTCAGGAGTATGATCCTGAAACCATGGAGTGCACTGCAGAGTACACTTTACCGGGAGGAGCTTCATACGCATATGACGGAATACTGTATGTTACTCCGTGGAAAAATGAGTATAAGGATTATAAGTCATCACTGGTGGCATTTGACAGGGGAAAGGAGATATTCAGTACGGAAAATCTTCCGGGCGACAGTTCCACCCAGGCAAATATCGGATTTAAATCCGGAAAAATATTTATCAGTGTACCGGATGATGAAACGGGATATCCGTTCAGCGGAAATACATATTATTCGTGCAGAACTGATGATTTTCTCTCGGGAAATATAAGCTGGAAGGAAGAATACAATACTGACAGCCTTGTGGAGAGACGTCATGAATATGTGATGAGGATAGCTGAAAACGGCGGAATCTTCTATGATTGGAGCAATTTCTGATACGGGGTGATATTATGCTGGAAATAATAAATCTCACTAAGAAGTACGGTGACTTCACGGCTGTAAATAATATTTCCATTACACTTGAAAAAGGAATATACGGAATACTCGGCGCCAACGGAGCCGGAAAATCCACTTTTCTTAATCTGCTGACGGACAATATCAGAAGAACATCAGGTGATATCCTGTATAACGGAATTGAAATTCTTAAGCTCGGCAGGGAGTTTCGCCGGAAACTCGGATATACTCCTCAGCTTCAGGGAATGTATGAAGATTTTACTGCCGGACAGTTTATGAGGTACATGGGCTCACTTAAAGGAATGAAGCGGAAGGAGTGTATCAGGCAGAGTGACGAGCTTCTTGAGCTGACAGGACTTTACAGAGCAAGGCACAAAAAGCTCGGTTCATTTTCAGGCGGTATGAGGCAGAGAGTTCTTCTGTCCGCCGCCATGCTTGACAGTCCGGAAATCCTCATTCTCGATGAACCAACAGTCGGACTGGACCCTGAGGAGAGAATAAAGCTTCGTAATCATATAGCAGGTATTTCCGAAAACAGGACAGTACTGCTTGCAACACATATAGTTGATGATATAGAGAGCACAGCAAACAGGGTAATACTGATGAAGAAGGGTGAGCTGCTGAGATTTGACACTCCCTCCGCACTTATAAATGAGATACCCGCCCGGTCTGACGGAAAGCCACTGACCCTTGAGGACGTGTACCTTTACTATGCGGAGGTGCAGTGATGAATGAATTTTTCAGAGTATACAGAAAGAGAAATATACTGCTTCTGATAATTCTTGTGATACTGAACACCGGCCTTTTCATGCTTTCATTCAATACAGAAAAAGAGATAACACTAACGGGTGAGAAACTACAGAGATATACAGACGGATATGCAGATTACTGTGAAAGCATCAGACAGAGCAGTATAACCATGCTGTCACTCAGTATGTACAAAGAGGGATTTGCCTCGGACAATATACGGAAAACAGCGGCGCTTTATGAAAATACTTCACCGTCCGGAGCTGAGTACGGAGAAAACACCGGCATAGTACTGTTTGTCCAGTACGGGCTTTCAGATATTTTCCTCCTTGCATTTACCGCAGTTATTGTATCTGACATGCTGACAGAGCGCAGAAAAGGTCTCGACAGGGCAGTAAGGAGTACAGCTTACGGCAGAGGCAGGCTGTATATAAAGCGTGTGGCTGTACTTGCTTTTTCATCAGTTTCTGCGACAGCACTGCTGTACGGCGGTAACGGTGCAGCTGTAATTCTGAAGTACGGAATGCCTGACCTGAACCGCGGTATCCAGTCGCTTCCGGAATTTATGCAGTGTCCGTACAGCATCACGATATCAGAATACATAGCTGCCATGCTTTCGCTTAAGGTATTTGCATGTTTTACAGCAGCAGTTCTCTTCTTCGCACTTCTGAGCATCTGCGGTACAGGTGCGGCCTATATAGTTTCCGCAGCAGCTGCTGCTGCCGGACTGCTGATGTTTAAGCTCGTCCCGGCCGTTTCATCAATTAACCATCTCAGATACATCAATCTGTTTACCGCTTTCAGAGCAGAAAAATACTGCTGCGAAGTTTTCTTCCTTAATATTTTCGGAAATGCTGTACCGGTGATCAGGGTTCTTGCTGTATTTCTGACTGTTCTGTCAGCTGCAGCTGTTATATCAGGATATGTAATTAACAGCAGAATGTATGTTTCAGAAAATAATATTTTCAGGATGATTACCGATAAAGTATCCGGACTCACGGAAAGACTGCGTATTCAGAGAAGCCTTTACGGCTGGGAAATGTACAAGATAATGATAAAACAGGGAGGCCTGCTCTTTATGGCTGCCGCATTTGTTCTTGCATTATTGTCTGCTTCGAAGTATAATTATGTAAACAGAACAGATTACCGTGAAACAGAATGGTATGAAAGATACAGCGGTGAAATAACAGAGGAGAGTATTAACCGGGCCGCAGAGGACGGGAAAAAGCTTGAAAATCAGATTTCATACTTCGAAAGAAGAATAGAAGATCTGATGCAGTACGGGCAGAATGAAAATATTTCAGGCCAGATTGCATGGATGACAGAGAACCTTGAAAAGGCACGGAGCAGATATGAGGCCTTTACCGCGGTTTATGAAAATATGACCGGAGGATACGAATACACTGCTGAAACAGGAAACAGTGTGTATCTTATAAAGCCGTACTCGTATGAACTTCTTCTTCAGCGCGACACACCTTCAAAAAACAGGGCATCCCTTTTTATTCTCACAGGGATAACCGGAGCGCTGTCTGGTATATTCGCCTTTGAAGCTCAGAGCAATATGAAAAACACCCTGCGAACTTCATACAGGGGTCGCGGAAGACTTCTTGCTTCGAAGACGGCTGCTGTGTTTACTGTATGTGCAGTGCTTTGCATCGCAGTTCATATGATTCAGTTTGTTCAGATAGGACGGTTCATGGGATACAATGACACTGATGTGCCGGTTCAGAGCCTTCCGTTTATGCGTGACTTCGGCCTGTATGTGAGCATATCACAGTATTTTGCAGTTATGTTTGCATCAAGAGTAATACTTACCTGCGCAGTCGGAGCAGTATGCGCTCTGGTAAGCAGGATATGTCCGGACACCTCGTCTGCCATGGGACTGTCAGTTTTTATTATGGCTGTTCCGTCACTGCTGTCACAGACAGTTCCCGGAGCTGATTTTGTAAATGCAGTTTATCTCATCGGCGGAGCGGGCATATGAGACAAAGGAGCCTGATTTTAGATAATGAAGATAGCAATATGCGAGGACGAAAAGGTTTATTCCGATATTCTGAAGAGCAGAACGGAAAAATATTTTTCAGAACGCGGAATAACCGCAGAAACGGAGCTGTATACAGACGGCGGACCTCTTCTTGATTCACTGGCAGGAGGAGATTCATGGGATATTATTTTCCTTGATATCCAGCTTGAAAACTCAGACGGACTTGAAACAGCCGCAGGGATACGTGAGTCAGACAGAAGGGCTGCCATAATATTTGTAACCGCACTTGAGGACCGTATGTATGAGGGCTTTGCAGTGTCAGCCTTTGACTACATTGTGAAGCACTCCTTCGATGACCGTATTGAAAGGGTTCTTGACCGTTTTATGAAGGAATATGAGCGGGGAACGCTGACTGTTGAGACAGTTGAAAATGAAGCAGCAGTACTTGCTTTTCAGGATATAATCAGCGTGGAGTCTGACGGCAGGGGAGCTGTTATACGGGCAGCCGGGCGTGACTACCGTACAGCTGTTCCTGTAAGCAGAATTATACCTCTTCTTCCTGAGGATATGTTTACAGAGATTTACCTTTCCGTCTGGGTGCAGATACCGGAAATAAAAAATATCGGCAGTGACACGGTTGAGATGTCGGACGGAAAAGTGCTTCCCGTCAGCAGGAGAAAGAGAAAAAAGGTTATGGCAGATGTTATGAAAAATGTTCGGGGAGGAATTTCATGCAGGGTAAAAAATATGCGCTGATTTTCACTGCAGTTCTGCTGCTTTTTACCGCTGTAAACTTTATTGTCTCCCTGAACGGATACACGGCCGAAAGGTTTTACGAATACGGCAGAAACGTGTATTCCGCTGATATGATAAGGAAAACAGACAGATATCTTGAAGGCCTCAGCCCTGAGGAATACAGTCAGGAGTACGAAAGACTCGGTGAGGAATACAGCGGGCTTGAAAGATTTCTGCGTGCAGAGACAAGAATATCGGACAGGCCTGAAAAAAATCTGTACAGGGCTGAGTTCAGTGAGGAGGAAGCAAGGAAAGTAGTTGAAAGCTTCGGAATAGGCAGGACGGAAGCGGAGAACAGGATGAGCTTCATTAACCTGTGCAGAACACAGCTGAAGTATGCCGCCGGGTACTCTGACTATATTTTATCTGTGCAGAAAAATACGGATGACATGCTTAATTCCGGACTTTTCAGTGAAGACAAGATGAAGAAGATCATACATACCGGATCACGGTACTATCTTCTCGGAAATGTGAAGGTAAGTGCTGTTTCAGACGAAGGTGTAAAGCTGCTTTTTTCTGACAGACTAAGCGATGTGTTTGCAGTGCTGGCAGCTCTGTTCTGTGCCTTTGTCTATTCGCTCAGGCTGAAGAGCGGAAACGACGAGACACTGCTGATGAAAACAGGATTCTTCCGGTATTCGGCAGCCTTTGCGGTGTTTGCGGCGGGTATATATGTTCTCAATGCAGTTACTGCGGACCGGTGTGCCGGACTCGGAGATCTCAGCAGAACAGTCCAGTCACTCAGAGACTTTAAGCTCTGTCCGCTTACCGTTTCAGCCGGAGAATTTCTTGCACTGCGTATCTTCCTGAAAATAGCTGCCTGTATGACAGTGTATTTTTCCGCCGTTCTGTGTCTGACATCCGAAAAAAAATTACTGGTCTGCACAGCAGCTGCTGCTGTTACAGCAGAAGAAATACTGAGGTTTCACACTGGAAGCAGCATTAACTTCATTTCACTCTGGAAACCCGAGTCAGTTTTTTCCGGGTACAGCAGTATACGGGTGTCCGGTGAGTACATTAACAGTTATCCGGTTTTCATCGGCCTGGGTGCAGTTTTTCCGGCAGCGCTTCTGCTTCTGTCATACCGCTTTGTAAACAGACTTGCACACAGCTCCGCTGAAAAGGCTGAGAAGGCATACCTTGATGAGGTGAACAGCAGATACAACGAGTCACGTCTCATACGTCATGACATAAAAAATCATCTGTCAGCCATAGCCGGACTTCTTGATGCCGGTGACACAGAGGGTGCCAGAAGATATATCGGTGAAATCTCAGCGGAAATTGAAAACATTAAGCCTCCGGTAAAAACGGGCTCCGGAGTGCTGGATGCACTTCTGTTCAAAAAGTATCTTGCGGCATCCGGTGAAAAAATCAGAATCTATACAGAATTTGCCTCTGATTTTTCAGGATACGGTTTTTCAGACTACGACCTCTGCGGAATCTTCAGCAACATACTTGACAACGCCTTTGAGGCATGCCGCATGATCGAAGAGGACGGCAGATTTGTAACACTTTCGGTAAGGGAACAGATGAACATGATCTGTATCACCTGTGAAAACCCTTTTACAGAAATAAAAAAAGATGCCGACGGTTTTGCAACCATGAAACCGGACAGAAGATACCACGGTCTCGGTCTGAAACGCATTTCGGGAATAGCTGAAAAATACGGCGGCAGTACCGATATCATCACAGAGGACGGAATATTTACCGTCTCCGTTTTACTTATGAAAAAAACAAAACCCCTGAAATGAAGTGAAATCATTTTCAGGGGTTTGTTATCATTATGAATATTCAGTTACCCGCGGTCAAGAGCCTGCGCAAGATATTTGCCGTTCTTTTTACGGACATATCTGAGCTGAACCTTTTCACCTTCGCGGTGTATTCCGCTGAAAAAACATTCTTCAAAGAACTGTTCAGCGCCCATGTCATCATAGTAACGGATATAGGCATATGTCATTCCTGATTCGTCCTTCTTTGTTTTGAGAATCTCGCCTTCCGCAAAGATTCCTTCCGTATCAAGAAGACTGTCATTTGCCGATTCCCTGAACATAACTGTCATGATGACAATTCCGAGGATAACAAAGAATGCCGCAGCACCGTATCCGATGGCTATTGTTCCGCTTTCCGCAGATCCGTTCTTTCCGGCGATTACCATAAAGATGGCGGTAACAATACCGACAATGATAAGAAGTACCCCGGAAATAAATCCTACTAATGATTTTGTGCTCATTTCAAACTCTCCTTTAATTATCATATTTTTGCTGAATACCGGGCATAACACGGTATTAAAAAAATATTATTTTTATATTATATATTGTTTTGTAACATATGTCAAGATTAAAATTGTTGTTTTTTAATCTGCGTTCACTTGATTGTAACGGTAAAATCATTTATAATAGTAAGGAGTCACTGATATTTACGGAGATACAGTGAACGTCAGGATATAAGAATGATTCATAAATTTATATAAAGGAAATGATACAGGAATTTGACTATGGACAGGGAAAACTGGCTGAAAACAGACAATGTCTCAAAGATATTTCTTGCGACATTCAATGAACGTGATACCAGAACACTTCGGGTAAGCTGCACTCTGAGCGAAGAAGCAGACCCTGAGCTCCTGAAAAAAGCACTTCACAGAACCATTGCTTCAAGGAGTCTTTTTCAGGTGAAGATACGCAGGGGAGTGTTCTGGCACTATATAGAACACACTGAAGAACTTCCTGAAGTTTATGAAGAGAGCGGCAGACCGTGTCCGCTTCTGTACGGAAAAAACTACAGGGGAACGCTTCACTACATGGTAACATACTACAGAAGAAAAATCAGCATTGATATGTTTCACGTACTTACTGACGGTACGGGAGCCATGGAGTTTCTGAATCTTCTTGTGCTTAACTACCTCAGACTGAAATACCCTGATGAACTGGACGGCATATATACCGGATCATCCGCGTCCGCCGCAGTACTTGAGGAGGACAGCTTCCGTCAGAACTACGAAAAGGAAACCGCATCTGTTACTGAATCACGCAGCGGATCAGCAAGGGCATACCATATCCGCGGACTGAAGCTTCCTCACAGCCAGCTTCAGTTCTTCAGAGTAAGGATGCCCGTTGCCCCGCTTCTTGAGCGTGCAAGGGAGAACGGCGTCAGCCTCACAAGCTACATCAGTGCAAGACTTGTTGCCGCGATGCACAGGGACATGCCTGCCTCAGGCAGGAACCTTCCTGTTACAGTAAGCATCCCGGTTAATCTCAGAAAATACTTTGGTTCGGAAACGTCAAGAAACTTTTTCAACAGCATAAACGTATCACATTATCACGACGAAAAGGGAAGCTTTCCTGAGCTTGCGGCTTCGTTTGAAGCAAAACTCCGTGACGGACTGACTGAAGAAAACATACGCAGGCAGATGAACAGCTATCAGAAGCTTGAAAAGCTCATGGTACTGCGAATGGTTCCGCTCACCCTGAAGCAGCCTGTTGTAAGATTTTTTTCAGGACAGGAAGCGAAGAAGGTCTCGGCAGTTATCTCGAACGTAGGTGTAGTGAAGATTCCCGATGAGATAAAAAAATATGTTGAGGAGTATACTGTTTTCTGCAGCCACAGTGACCTGTACATCTCCATGTGCTCCTTCGGTGAATACATAACCTTCGGCATAACATCGGGATACAGAAGCACGGAGGTACTCAGGGACTTTATAAGCGGATTTTCAAAGGAAGGCATAGATGTTGAAGTAAGTGCCACGGAGGTGATCAGATAATGAAGAGCTGTCCTGTATGCGGTATAAAAACAGGCGGGCGACAGAATTACTGTCCGCTGTGCCAGAATGAACTCAACGGTGAAACAAACGAGGAACACTGCTATTTTCCGCAGGAAACAGAACTGAGAAAAAAGTCCCTCGTTTACAAAATTCAGCTGTTTTCAGGAGTGGCGGGAATTATAATCTCTCTGATGCTTGACTTTATGACTGGTCTTCACGGAAGCTTTCACTGGAGCATCATTGCAGTTTCAGGTATTATTCTTGCCGAGACTGCAGTTAAGCGGCTGATGAGAAAATCCTCCGGACCAGCTGACTATATTATAAATATAACAGTGTGCGCAGCCATACTGCTTCTTCTTTTTGCACACTATCTCGGATTTATGCAGTTTACGGTAACGTATATTCTGCCATCTGCATTAACGGCGCTTCTCGGAACACTTTTCGGATTTTTTATAGCGGACAAAAAGGGCGTGTTTCTCTCATATCTGATATCGGTAACGGTTCTGAGCATTATCGCCCCGGCAGTGATTATTATTTTTTCAGAATGGGAAACTCTGCTCTGGAAGATAAACCTCACCGCAGGGCTGCTTTCACTTGCCGGACTGATTATATTTATAAAAAGCAGATTTTTCAATGAGCTTCAGAAGCGTTTTCATGTATAGTACGGCACACATGAACAAAAAATGCTGACAGTCAGCGGCAGTGTATTTCTGACTCTGACTGCAGAATGAAAGGAAAATGAAACAGTTTTGAGTAAAATGACAGAATTCAGAAAAGGGATGTATCACGGGATACCGATAGGACTGGGATATCTGTCGGTATCCTTCGGTTTTGGTATAATGGCTGTCAGGGCCGGACTTACAACTCTGGCGGCAGCACTTATTTCGGCTTCGAACCTTACCTCCGCGGGACAGGCAGCAGGAGTGGGGGTAATTGCGGCAGGAGGCTCGTTTATAGAGATGGCACTGGTTCAGCTCACCATCAATCTGAGATATTCACTGATGGGACTGTCGCTGTCGCAGAAGCTTGATTCCTCTTTTACACTTCCTCACAGGCTTGCTGCATCATTCGGAATTACGGACGAGATATTTGCAGTTTCCGCCGGGCAGAAAACAAGACTTACACCGTGGTATATGTACGGGATGATACTTGTTGCATTTGCAGGCTGGGTGTCAGGCACAGTGCTCGGTGCTTCGGCAGGACAGCTTCTTCCTGCTGATATTTCCGCCGCACTTACCATAATGCTTTACGGAATGTTCATAGCTATTATTATACCGCCGGCAAGGAAGGAAAAGAGCGTCCTTGCTGTGGTGGCAGCAGCGGCACTTATCAGCATCCTGCTTAAGTATTTTATGAGCTTTGTTTCCGGCGGATTTGCAGTTATAATAAGTGCGGTTATTGCATCAGCAGCTGCCGCAGCTGTTTTCCCGGTGAAGGATGAGGAGGAGTCAGAATGAAGCTTGCAGTTTATATAGCCGTTATGGCTCTTGTCACATACCTTATACGTATGGTTCCGTTTACACTTTTCAGTAAAAAGATAAAGTCAAAGTTCTTCAGAAGCTTTCTTTACTACATTCCGTATGCAGTACTCAGCGCAATGACGATACCGGCTGTTTTCTACTGTACCGGAAACATATATACCGCAGCTGCAGGAACAGCCGTGGCCGTTGTTCTCGCATATTTCGGCGCTCCGCTTATAGTCGTGGCACTGGCTGCAGCCGCAGGGGCATATCTTACAGGATTATTTTTTTGAGGAGAAAACAGTATGGAAATTATTCTTGCATCAGCTTCACCGAGAAGACGCGAACTTCTTGGCCTTGTAACAGAGCAGTTTCAGTGTGTTCCGGCAGATATAGACGAAACCGTTCCTGAGAGCATATCAGCAGATGACAGCGCGGAATACCTTGCGTGCCTTAAGGCTGAACACATAGCAGCCTCAAGACCGGACAGCATCGTAATCGGCTGTGACACCGTGGTGGTAAATGACGGCGAGGTTTACGGCAAGCCTTCATCAGAAGAAGAGGCCTTCAGAATGCTGAGCAGTCTTTCCGGCAGGGTTCACAGGGTGATAACAGGAGTCTGCATATGCTGCGGCGGAGAAAAAAAGAGCTTTTCAGAGGTTACGGAGGTTGAGTTCTTCGCGCTTTCTGAAAAGGAGATAAGGGACTATATAGCCACAGGTTCACCTATGGATAAAGCCGGAGCATACGGTATCCAGGACGGATCGCTGCTTCCGGCTAAGAGCATAAAGGGGGATTATTTTAATGTGGTAGGTCTCCCTGCAGGAAGACTCAGACGTGAACTTGCTGCTTTTCAGGACTGAATTTTTTGCAGAATAGTCTGATGAGAAACAGTATGCCTCTGACACAGAGCTCAGTGCACATAGCAATCCACACACCCTCGAGTCCGAAACGCGGAGCGAGGTATGCCGAGAGCGGGATTCTCACAAGCCACATGCTGCAGAAGTTAAGGCAGCTTGGAACAAATGTGTCGCCGGCGCCTCTGAATACACCTGAGGCAATAATCGAAGCACCGTAGAGCGGCTCTGCAAAGGCCTCTATTCTCAGAACCTTAGTGCCGAGTTCGCAGATTTCACTGTTGTCCGTCAGAAAACCAATCATCTGCGGAGCAAAGATATACATCAGGCATCCGCTTGCTGCCATAATCGCCATACCGGTGATGGCAGTGAGTATGCCTGCTTTTTTTGTCATGTCATATCTTTTGGCACCGATGCACTGTCCTGTGATTGTGGTTGCTGCCGAGCCTATGCCGTATCCCGGCATGTAGCAGAGACTTTCGGCAGTTATGGAAAATGAATGCGCGGCAATTGCTATTGTCCCGAGAGGGGAAACTATTTTTGTGGAGGCAATATATGCGCTGCATACAATTATCTGTTCAATGGCCACAGGAAGTGATATTCTGAAGGCTTTTTTCAGAACGGCAGGTGAGTAGTGAAGCTTTTCATTTTTCCTCAGACTCAGGCTTTCCGATTTTTTCAGAAGTGCATACAGCATAAATATGAGAACAGTGAATTCTGACAGAGCTGTTCCGAGAGCAGCGCCGTATATTCCGATTCCGGCACCGGGGATAAATATATCCGTTCCGAAAATATTTTCTGTTCTTGAAGGAAATATCAGGAGAAAATTATATATAACATCGAGGAAGCACTTTGCGATATTCAGTATACTCGGAAGCTTCATGTTTCCGCTGCACTGAAGCATACCGGCTGAAATGTGATTAAGCTGCATAAACGGCAGAAACGCCGCGTATATCATAAAGTATCCTGTGGCACTCCTGTGTATTTCCTCAGCTCCTCCGAGCCATGAAGGAAGCACACCGCCTATTGAAAGTCCTGTTGCTGCAAGAATCAGGCTGTACACAAGTACAGTAAGCAGACCGCACTTTACAGTGTTTCTTGCCTCGCTGTTTTCCTTTGCACCTATCCGGTGTGCAATCTGTACTGTAAATCCGATGGAGGCCGCTGAGCACAGTCCTCCGAACAGCCAGGTGGTTGAGGATACAAGTCCGATGGCTGCTGAATCATCTGCACTTAAGTGCCCGACCATAGCAGCATCAGTGTACTGCATTATTATTGAAGAAACCTGGGCGAGTATTGCGGGAATACTCAGAAACAGAATCATGCACAGCTGTTCAGTCAGACTGAGCTTCTCACCGTTTCGCATCATCGCCAGATAGTCTTTTTTTACTGACATGTTATTTTCCTTTCACTGCATTTTTGGTGTTCACTATATTATATCATGTACTGAGTAATATGACAATTGTATATTCTGTTTTCCTGTGTAATATATTTTCTTTTCTTTTTGCCGGAAGTATAGACATTGCATTAATGATGTGATAAAATATATTGTATTACTGCAGTAAATACATAATCAGAATACTGCAAAGGAAGCAAGGGTTTCCTTAAGGAAGCACTGATTTAACCATTGTTTCCTTAATATGATTTCAAGAAAAGGGGAGTACACTATTTATGGCAAACTGTCAGCAATGCGGCGGCCTGTTAAAATTCAGTATCGAAAAGCAGAAGCTGTACTGCACTTCATGCAGCACCTATACTGATCCGTATCAGGACGACACAGTAAACCAGGCTGAGGAAAGCACCTATGAAACGACTGTTTTCACATGTCCTCAGTGCGGAGGGGAACTTTACGGAACAGACCACAATCTTTCAGGAAACTGCAGCTTCTGCGGTTCACCTGTTGTTTTTACCTCGAAGATGGTCAGGGAGAAAAAACCTGACTGTATTATTCCGTTCGGTATTACGAAGGATGAGTGTATAATTAACTATATCGAGTCACTCAAAAAAAATCCGTTTGCTCCGTCGGAGCTTAAGGACCCTGAGTTTGTGGAAGGATTCCGCGGTATTTACGTTCCTTACTGGATTTACAACGTTGAACAGGACGGACAGTTCAGCGTTAAGGGAACTCATACTGTAAACCACGGAAGCTACAGTATAATTTACACTGACCAGATAAGCGGACAGAACGACTCGTACTACCGCCATATAATGCATGACGCATCATCGGTTCTTCACGATGACCTCAGTGAAAAGCTTGAACCGTTTGAAACAGTTCCGAACAGGGATATACACAGAAGAACTCCTGCTTTTCAGAAGTTCTCGCCGGCCTTCTTCTCCGGATTCTATGCTGAACCGGCTGACGTTCCGGCAGACACATACGATGACTACGCGCGCAGCGTAGCTGAGGAAAGAACAGCTCAGTATATTAAAAATCACGCATCACTGAAAAAATACGGACTGAAGCTTAGCGGCGAACAGCTTAACACAAGGGTAAACAAAAGCAGCCTTGCCATGATGCCGGTGTGGTTTCTTTCATACAGGAAAAGGGACCGTGTGGCATATGCAGCAGTAAACGGCCAGACAGGACGCGTTATATCGGATACACCGATAGATATGAAAAAGTTTGCGGTTCATTTTATTATAGCAGCGGTGATTGCGTTTATTCTTCTTAATATTTTTACGGCTCTGCCGGTAAGCGTAACCATGCTGTCAGTAGTTATGGCGTATATCGTAACACGTTACTGCCACGA
Source organism: Oscillospiraceae bacterium (assembly GCA_045642145.1). Lineage (GTDB taxonomy): Bacteria > Bacillota > Clostridia > Oscillospirales > Ruminococcaceae > HUN007. The sequence goes on from JAZUIH010000042.1 coordinate 15,510, forward strand.
TGACATAAAGGTTCTCAAAGGCCGTGACGCGGATGCAAAACGCGGAAGACTCAGGAAAATTTTCGGTTCCTCCGGCTGGACATTCGGCCTGTTTGTAACTTTTCTTGTATTTATTATCGGATTCAAGATATTCTGCGTTTTTGAAAGTGATATGGTCACTGCAGTAAATGCAGGAACATTTACGCTGCTGAGTGCAGTGTTCAATATCATTCATATCATAACTGCGATTGTTCTCTTTAAGGACCTTGGCAAAATAAACGATGAAAAGCCGGCGGCATTTGTTATATGTCCGCTTATGAACCTTGGCGCAGCTGTATTTTCAGGATTTGTACTGCTGGCTGCTCCTGTTCAGGACTGGAAATACTATCTTGCTGGCGGAATCGCCATTGCGGTTGAGCTTGCTTCATTTGCGATGGTTATCAGCAACTACAACAGGGTTGCAACCAGACCGCTTCCGCAGTTCAGTATTCACAAAGGCGGTGATGACAATGCGTAAGGGAATTATCACATCAGCTGCCGCATTTTTAGTCTCACTTATTGTGGTTTTAGTGATTCCGGCCGGTAAAATCAGTGCTGAGGAAATCTACAGAAACTCAGAAACAGGATATGTTGCCCTGATTGATGACGGGGCAGATATTCTCGAACCTGACGAATTCTATGACCAGATGGTAAGTAAAATGGAGGAGCTGACAGCCTACGGAGATGTGGCTCTCATAACTAATTCAGGGTACGTAAGCTCTGCATCATCACATGCAAAGCAGCAGCGTGAGGCTCTTTTCGGCCGGGAAAGCTCAACTGTATTTCTCATAGACATGTTCAACAGAGAGATATACATCTACAGCTACGGACGTATGCTCAGAAGCATCACTTCACCGAAGGCCTATATCATAACGGACAACATCTACAGATATGCAACAGGTGCAAGATATACAGAGTGTGCACTGAGAGCATTTGAACAGGAACATGTTCTGCTCGAAGGCGGACGTATATCCCAGCCGATGAAGTATATAAGCAACCTTCTGATAGCACTTCTTTTTGCCGGAGTAATAGTCTACAACAGAGCAAGAAAGGTATCATCCGGTTCTCTTGCAGACGTGGACGAGCTCATAAAGAACACCGAGTACTATCTCAGTATACGAAATCTTAATATCAGAAACATAAGTTCAAGACGTGTAAGCAACTCATCCTCATCAGGCGGCGGCCGCAGGGGCGGTGGCGGAGGAGGAGGCGGCGGTGGCGGCGGCGGCGGCCACAGCTTCTGAGTGCATAATACAGCTTTTTTCAGACAGGGCAAAGGAAATCTTTCCTTTGCCCTGTTCCTGTGTACGCCGTTCAGTATCCGGTTAATCTGTGTTTTTCATGATAAAAAACACGATAGAAAACACGGTACTTTGTGTGAAAATATTTTGACATTAACTGTAATATATGATATAATAGTCGTGTACTGTTGTCAGTGGCACAGATGCTGAAACTGACAGTTATCCGGTCTGCTCAGTGCATCCCGGACAGTACAGGCTAAAAATGTAAAGGTGGATTTGTTATGGGAGACTTAATTGAGTACAAATGTCCCTGCTGCGGCGGTAAGGTAGAATTTGACAGCGGCACGCAGCAGATGAAATGTCCTTTCTGTGATTCAGAGTTTTCAATCGAAGCTATGAAGCAGATGGAAGAGGAGCAGGCTTCACAGAAGGCAAGTGATATGTCCTGGGATACAAGCGCAGGCACAGACTGGAGCAGCGGCGAAACTGACGGAATGAAAGTATTTTCATGCAAGTCATGCGGCGGTGAGATTATCGCTGATGAAACAACAGGTGCTTCAAGCTGTCCATACTGCGGCAACCCGGTTGTAATGACAGGAAGCTTCGACGGAGACCTCAGACCTGATATGGTAATTCCGTTCAAGCTTGACAAGAACAAGGCAAAGGAAAAGTTCAAAGAGCATCTTCAGGGCAAGAAGTTCCTTCCTGCTGCATTCAGCGATGAAAACCACATTGACGAAATCAAGGGTGTATATGTTCCTTTCTGGCTTTTCGATGCCGATTCAGATGCGGATGTACGCTATCAGGGCATAAAGGAAAGACACTGGGAAGACAATAATTACAGATATACCGAGAAGAACTACTATACAATCAGACGTGCCGGAAAAATGGCCTTTGAGCATGTTCCGGTTGACGGTTCATCAAAAATGCCTGATGACCTTATGGAGTCAGTTGAGCCGTTTGACTACAGCGAGGCAGTAAGCTTCGAAAAGGCATACCTTTCAGGTTATCTTGCTGACCGTTATGATGTTACAGCAGAACAGAGCATTGACCGTGCAAATGCACGTATCGAGGAGAGTGTTATTGATACATTCAGAAGCTCAGTAACCGGATTTACATCTGTTGAAACACAGAACGCAACGGTAAATCTTCAGAACGGCAAGGCAAAGTATGTACTGTATCCTGTATGGATTCTCAATACAACCTGGAACAATGAAAAGTTCATATTTGCTATGAACGGTCAGACAGGCAAGTTCGTAGGAAACCTTCCTGTTGATGCAGCGGCATATTTCAAGGCATGTGCCATATATACCGTTATCAGCGTCATAGTTGCATGCATTATTGCATACTTTTTACAGTAAGGGGGACTTGTAATGGAATATTATATTATTGCAGTCGTTATTGGTATTTTCGTAGGTGTCGGCATTCCGACAATTCAGAAGAGTGCGCTCACTTCAGTAAAACAGCAGCGTGCAGCGGCTGACTACGTTAAGAAGGACAGTCTGAAGTATTCTGTAAAGACAGAGACTTTCCTCTACAAAAAGATAGAAAAGAAGCCTAAGAACAGATAATTACCCCTGATTATCAGGGCAGACAGGATTTGCATATGCAGGTCCTGTTTTTTTATTGTCCGGCAGTATACAGGAATAACAGTTATTGCATTCAGTCAATTGTATATTATATAATAAAAGTGAAAGTGTACAAAATATATTAACAAAACTATTGACTTGTATGCACTTAAAAGTGTATCATATAAGTAACAAACATAAATTTGTCAGTACAGGCCGACAACTGTTAAAAGTGTAAAGTTAAAAAAAGTACATTTCAGTGTACAACCGGAAACACAGTAATGTACAGTTACGGAGGATTGAAGATATGAAGAAACTGAATATGTATGCTGCGGCTGCTGTTATAGCTGCGTCTGTGTGTGCCTCAGCAAGCCCTGAAGTTATCAATGCGGCAAACCCGATATGCCAGACTGCATTTACGCCTGATCCGGCGCCGCTTGTGTACAACGATACTCTCTATGTGTACACAGGACGAGACAGGGACGGAAACAATGATTTTTACTACATGACCGGGTATCAGGTTCTTTCAACAACTGATATGCAGAACTGGACAAATCACGGATGCTTTATGGAGGACAGTGATTTCAGCTGGGGTAAAAAGGATTCAGCATGGGCTTCGCAGTGCATTGAGAGAAACGGAAAGTTCTACTTCTATGTGACATTTGAAAACGCTTCCGGCGGAGGACGTGCCATAGGCGTAGCTGTTGCTGATTCACCGACGGGCCCTTTTAAGGATGCTCTCGGAAAACCTCTTGTCGGACCGAACTGGGACTATATTGATCCGACAGTTATGATTGACGATGACGGTCAGGCGTGGCTTATGTTCGGAAATCCAACCTGCTATTACGTAAAACTTAAGGAAGATATGATAACCCTTGACGGTGAAATAAAAAAATTTGATATGAACGCGCAGGCCTTTGGTCCGCGAAACGACAAGCCGTCTTCGTACGGTGAAGGACCATGGATATACAGGAGAAACAATCTGTACTATCTTGTATACGCTGCGTTTTACGGTAAGGACGGCGGGGAGAGCATGGGATATTCAACAGCTCCGTCCGTAACCGGTCCGTGGACATATGGCGGACAGATAATGAAGACACACAACTGCTTTACAACACACGGCGGTATTATTGACTATAAGGATCATTCATATTTCTTCTATCACAAAAACGGTCTCAAAGGCGGCGGAACCTTCAACCGAAGCGCTGCAGTTGAGGAGTTTAAGTACAATCCTGACGGTTCCATACCTCTTCTTACAATGACAAATGAGGGTCCGGCACAGCTTGAGGCACTTAATCCGTACAGGAGAACTGAAGCCGAGACAATCTGCTGGAGTGAGGGAATAAAGGTGGAAGCCTGCTCTGAGGGCGGAGCTGATATCGGCTTTATTGAGAACGGGGATTATGTAAAGGTCAGCGGAGTTGATTTTGCTGAAGGTGCAAAGTCCTTTAAGGCATCTGTATCATCAGGCGGAAACGGCGGCTCCATAGAGATGCATCTCGACAGTAAGGACGGAAAAATAATCGGTACATGTGAGGTTCCCGTTACCGGCGGATGGCAGGACTGGAAGGAAGTAACCTGTGATATAAGCGGTGCGGAGGGAGAGCATGACCTGTACTTTGTGTACAGTGGCGGAAGCAGCTATCTCTTCAATGTGGACTGGTGGGAGTTTGAACCGGTTAAGTCTGCGGAGCCGGAGCCTCCTGTATCACTGCTGAAATTAAACAACGGTGATTTTAACAGTGACGGAAATACAGATATAGCTGATTACTGCATCGCACTCTCATATGTTTTATACAGGGATAATCCAGACACCTTAATTACTTCCGGACTTAACAGAGGTACACTTGACGCATCTGATATCATAAGACTCAGAAGCTATTTCCTCGGCATTACAGATTCCGCTTACGGGGATTAATTATAGTGAACGCAGAAAATAATTCTGCATTCACTGTAATTAATTTATTTATTTTTATTGCCTTGCACATCCGATGACTACGTCATCTCCGTGCAAATCGGCTAATTGTAAACGCATTTATTTAATGCGTTTACAATAATCAGGCACATCAGAGCTGTTATCTGATGTGCCTGTT